>DAHWDR010000354.1:0-1832 GCA_027330745.1 Acetobacteraceae bacterium
ACGGGCGCCTCGCCAACCCGGTCAGGTCCGGAAGGAAGCAGCCGCAACGGGTCACCGCTCGGGTCGTTTGTCGGTCTCCCACTTTTCCCCCTTCGCCGCTCGCGCCGGACGGTTCGCGCCAGTTCATCCCGCGCCTTATCACAAGGTGAACGCCCCGAATGTCCGGCCTGTTCCAGGACGACCCCGCGGACCAAGACGACGCGCCGCCACCGCCCGACGGGCCGGGCCTGTTCGGGGATGCGCTGCAGGTCGTGGCTCCGGAGCCGGTACATGCCACACCCTATCGCGTGCTGGCGCGCAAATACCGCCCGACGACGTTCGATGACCTGATCGGGCAAGAGGCGATGGTGCGTACCCTGCGCAACGCCTTCGCCGCCGGCCGCGTCGCCCACGCCTTCATGCTGACCGGCGTGCGCGGCGTCGGCAAAACCACCACCGCGCGCATCATTGCCCGGGCGCTGAACTGCATCGGCCCTGACGGGACCGGCGGACCGACCGTCGATCCCTGCGGCGTGTGCGCCAACTGCGTCGGCATCCTGGCCGACCGCCACCCGGATGTAACCGAGATGGACGCCGCCAGCCGCAACGGCATCGGCGATATCCGCGAACTGATCGAGTCGGTGCGTTTCCGCCCGATGCAGGCGCGCTACAAGATATTCGTCCTCGACGAAGTCCATATGCTCAGCACGCCCGCCTTCAACGCGCTGCTGAAGACTTTGGAAGAACCGCCGCCGCATGTGAAATTCGTGTTCGCGACGACGGAAATCCGCAAGGTGCCAATCACCGTTCTGTCGCGCTGCCAGCGCTTCGACCTGCGCCGGGTGCGCGTCGCCGAACTCGCCCAGCACTATGGTCGCATCGCGGTCAAGGAAGATGTGACCATCGAACCGGCCGCGCTGGAACAGATCGCCCGATCCGCCGACGGCTCTGTCCGCGACGGATTGTCGATGCTGGATCAGGCCATTGCCCAGGCGGAAGGCGCAATCACCTCGGCTCAGATCGTCGAGATGCTGGGGCTGGCGGATCGCGAGGCGGTGTTCGACCTGATGGAAGCGGTCATGGGCGGCAAGCCCGCCGCGGCCCTGACGATCACCGACCGGGCATACGAACGTGGCGCCGATCTGGGTGCGCTGCTGCAGGACCTGCTGGAACTGCTGCATACCGTCACAAGGCTGAAATCCATCCCCGGCCTGCGTGACAGTCAGGAATTGCCGGAAGCCGAACGCACAAGGGGCGCCGCACTGGCCGACCGGCTGAGCGTCCCGGTTCTGACGCGTTCCTGGCAGATGCTGCTGAAAGGCGTCGGCGAGGTCGAGATCGCGCCCGACCGCCGGGCGGCGGCGGAAATGGTTCTGATTCGTCTGTGCCATGTGTCCGACATGCCGACCCCGGGCGACCTGATCCGGCGGCTGACCGCGGGGGGCGTGCCTCCATCCGCGCCGTCCGGTGGTGGCGGCGGCGGCGGGTCGCGGGCGGTGGCCAACGGCGCACCGATGATCTCGGCCGAACCGGTGCATCGGGCCGGCCCCCGGCTCGGTAGCTTCCGGGAGGTCGTGGCAATGGTCGGGGACCGGAAAGAGGCGATGCTGCACGCGCATCTGCTCCACTCCGTCCATCTGGTCCGTTTTGCACCGCCTGTCATCGAATTGCGCCCGCAGGCGGAGGCGCCGAAGGATCTGTCGTCCAAATTGGCGGCGGTGCTGGCGGACATGACCGGCACGCGCTGGACCATCGCCATTTCCCGCGAGGCGGGTGAGGCGACAATCGCCGAACAGGGCAATGCGGCGGACACCGCCCGTAAGACCGCTGCCGCCGATCATCCGCTAGTGGCG
>DAHWDR010000371.1:0-2809 GCA_027330745.1 Acetobacteraceae bacterium
CGGCGGCGGTCCTGTCACCTCGTGCAGCAGAACCCAGCGGGTGTCGGAGATCACCAGCGTTTCCCCCGCGCCGGCGACGCGATGGCGGTAGCTGTCCTTGCCGGGCCGGTCCATGTCGAAGCCATGATGGGCGTGCTTGACGGTGGCAACAGTCAGACCGGCGGCACGCAGCAGCGGCAGCACCCGCTCGATCAGCGTGGTCTTGCCACTCCCGGACCAGCCGACGATCCCGATCACGCTGGCCATGCGGGCAAGGCCGATCAGGCGATGGCGCGCTCCACCGCCTCGTACGGCAGGCGCTTCACCCGGTCCATGTTCTGCCCTTCGATCCGCAGCAGTACGGTGGCGCCGTCGCGGCGCGGCGAATGCAGGTCGCCCTCGTTGTAAAGATAGGCCATGCCCGGTTGCAGCGCGTAGTCGTGCTTGCGCGCCGCCTTGCCGGGGGTGGTGGCGGTGGGGCGGGCGAGGCATTCCCAGTCGGTCATGATCGTCTCGCCGGCGGCCTGGCCGTAGATCGCCCAGGACGGGCCGTGATCATGCGGCTTCGAGTTCTTCGCGCCCTGGTAGGCGTGGGCGAGCACCGTGAAGCCAAGCTCCGGGTCTTCGTACAGCACGTTCCGCTCCGGCCCGTCGGCATGGAGGTTGGCGGCGACGAACGCCGGATCGGCCAGGGCATCGCGCACCAGGGCGCAAAGCTTTTCCCGCCCCTTCGGGCCGGGTTCGGCAACCAGGCGGCGTCGGGCTTCGGCGGTGAAGTGATCGAGCGTCATCGACATGGGGTGTCCTCCGGTCAGCGGCGATACGGGTAGCAGCGGGTGCGATCCAGGGCGAGGCCGAAATGCTGGGCCAACGCTTCGATCGCCGGCGTGTGGGTGGGGTAGGGGTCGGCGTTGGCGGGGCCGACCACGACCGGCGTGAAACCCCGCCCGGGCGTGCCGCCCGAGGCAGGCGGATTTGGCGGCAGCATGGCGGTGACATGGCCAACCCCGTCGCTGTCACGCAAGGTCAGGAACAGCGGCATGGCACGGCGGATATGATCGTTGAGGCCGATCGCCTGCTCGATGAACACCGATGTGGCCGGCTGGTATTCGCCTGCGGCCCGGTCCCATTCGCGGCGGAAATATTTCTCGACGGCGTGGCGCATCTCACGGGATTCCGCCGCGGCCTCGGCCTCGGTGACGATGCGGAACCAGGTGAGCTGGTCCGGGGCGTCGCACACATAGTCCATCGGCTGTCCTCCCGGCATCTCGGGGCCCGTTGGGCACCGGAGGTTAGTCGGGCCGGTAGGCGCGCGCAATCCGGCGCGCGGGGCACCCCCGTCAGCGCGCGCCGCGACGGCCGACCTCCCGGCCCCACATCACCAGCCGGAACAGCACCAGCGCGGCGCTTACTCCCATGAATCCCGCACTGATCGGGTGGCGCAGAAACACCAGCAGATCGCCGTGCGAGAGCAACAACGAGCGGCGGAAATTATCCTCCACCAGCGGGCCCAGCACGTAGCCCAGCAGGATCGGCGCCACCGGGAACTCCAGCGCCGCGAACACCGCGCCGACCAGACCGAAGGCCAGCACCTCCCACACCTCGAACAGATTGTTCTGGGTGCTGTAAACGCCGACCGAGATGAAGAACAACGCCGCCGGAAACAGGAACCGGTACGGCACCCGCAACAGCCGCACCCACAGGCCGATCAGCGGCACGTTCAGGATCATCAGCAACAGATTGCCGATCCAGAAACTGGCGATCAGACCCCAGAACAGATTGGCGTGTTCGGAAATCAGCTGCGGCCCGGGCTCGATCCCCTGGATCATCAGCGCGCCCAGGATCAGCGCCATCACAGGATCGCCCGGAATCCCCAGCGTCATGGTCGGCACGAAATCGACCTGGGTCTTGGAATGGGACGCCGCTTCCGGGGCCGCCACGCCGGCGATCGCGCCGTGGCCGAAACGCTCCGGGTGGCGCGAGATTTTGTGCTCCAGCGCATAGGCGATGAACGTCGTGATGGTCGGCCCGGTGCCGGGGATGGCGCCGAACAACACGCCGATACCGGTGCCGCGCAGCATCGGCCCCCAGGCCTGGCGCAACTCCGCCCGGCTTGGGCGCATGTCGCGCATCCGCATCCGCAGCTTGCCGCCCGCCGGTGCCGCGCTGTTCACCCCGCGCAGGAAATCGGCCACGCCGAACAGCCCCAGCGCCAGCGCGACCAGCGCCACGCCGTCGTCCAGATCGGTGATCCCGAACGTGAAGCGCTGCGTGCCGGTCAGCACATCGGTCCCGGCCACGCCCAGCAGCAGCCCCACCACCACCATCGCCACGCCCTTCAGCGCCGAGCCGCGCGACATCGTCGCCCCGGCCAGCAACCCCAGCAGCATGATCGAGAAAATCTCGGGCGGGCCGAACCGGAACGAAATCGCCACCAGCGCCGGCGAGGCCAGGATCATCACCACGATGCCCACCGAGGCGGCGAAGAACGAGCACAGCATGGCGATCCCGAGTGCTGCCCCGCTGCGCCCGGCCAGGGTCATCGGATATCCGTCGAGGCAGGTCACCGCGTGCGGCGGGTGGCACGGCAGGTTCAGTAGGATCGCCCCGATCGCGCCGCCATATTGCGAGCCGTAGAAGATCCCGGCCAACATCAGGATCGCCGGGATCGGATGCAGCGCATAGGTCAGCGGCAGCAGCATCGAGATCGCCGAGATCGGTCCCAGCCCCGGCAGCACCCCGATCAGATTGCCCAGCAGCACGCCGATGAACGACCAGGCCAGGTTGCCCGGACGCAGCGCCACGCCGAAGCCGGACCACAGATCGTGCA
>DAHWDR010000386.1:0-1703 GCA_027330745.1 Acetobacteraceae bacterium
CTCGCCGCGCGCGCGGCTGGGGTGTCCGTGGGTGCGCTTGCCGCCGGATTCCATGTCGCGCTGGCGGCGGCGATCGTCGCGGTCGCACGGGCCACGGAGGCGCGCCAGGTGCTGCTCACCGGCGGCTGCTTCCAGAACGCGCGGCTGACCGCGCTTGCGCTGGCAGGGTTGCGCGCGGCCGGGATTGCCCCGTTCTGCCACCGCCAGGTGCCGCCGAACGATGGCGGGCTGGCGGTCGGCCAGATCGCCTTCGCCGCCGCCCCGCTGATCGAGGAGAAAGCCTGATGTGCGTCGCGGTTCCCGGCCAGGTCCTCGCCATCGCCGGCGACGATCCGCTTACCCGCTCCGCCCGGGTGGCGTTCGGCGGCATCGTCAAGGAGATCGCGCTCGCCTTCGCGCCGGAGGCGCGGGTGGGCGATTATGTGCTGGTGCACGCCGGCGTGGCGATCGCGGTGCTGGACGCGGAGGAAGCCGCGCGCACCCTCGCCTGCCTGGCAACGCTGGGGGAAGAGGCGGAATGAAATACGTCGATGAATACCGCGATCCCGTCGCCGCGCGGCGTCTGGCCGGCGCGATCGACGCGCTGGTCACGCGGCCCTGGACGATCATGGAAATCTGCGGCGGACAGACGCACTCCCTGTTGCGCCACGGCATCGACCAGATGTTGCCCGACGGCGTGACGCTGTTGCACGGCCCGGGCTGCCCGGTCTGTGTCACGGCGGCCGAGGTCATCGACCAGGCGATCGCGCTCGCGGCCATCCCGGGCGTGATCCTGTGCTCCTTCGGCGACATGCTGCGCGTGCCGGGAACGGCGGGCAGCCTGCTGGCGGCGAAAGCGCGCGAGGCGGACGTGCGGATGGTCTATTCCCCGCTGGACGCGGTGGCGCTCGCCGTGGCGCATCCGGAGCGGGAGGTGGTGTTCCTCGCCGTCGGGTTCGAGACCACCGCGCCGGCCAGCGCCATGGCGGTGTTGGCCGCGGCGGACGCGGGGTTGCGCAATTTCAGTCTGCTCGTCGCGCATGTCCTGGTCCCCCCGGCGATCGCGGCGCTGCTCGCCGCGCCGGACAACCGGGTGCAGGGGTTTCTCGCCGCCGGGCATGTCTGCACCGTGATGGGCTATGACGAATACGAACCGATCGCGCGGCGCTTCGGCGTGCCGATCGTGGTGACCGGGTTCGAGCCGGTCGATCTGTTGCAGGGCATCCTGTCCTGCCTGCGGCAGCTGGAGGCAGGGCGGGCGGCGGTGGAGAATGCCTATGGGCGCTCCGTCCGTCCGGGCGGCAACGCGCCCGCGCAGGCGGCAATTCGCCAGGTGTTCGCGATCGCGCCGCGCGTCTGGCGGGGCATGGGCGAAATCCCCGCCAGCGGCCTCGATCTTGCGCCTGCCTATGCGCGGTTCGACGCGCGGGCGCGGTTCCGATCCGCCGTCGCCGCGCCGGCGTCTGGCGGTCCCTGCATCAGCGGCGAGATCCTGCGCGGGCGCAGCCGGCCCACCGCCTGCCCCGCCTTCGGCACCGGATGCACGCCCGAGCATCCGCTCGGCGCCACCATGGTCTCCTCCGAAGGTGCCTGCGCCGCTTACTACCGCTACCGCCGGGTGGCGGCATGAACGCCCCGGTCTGTCCGCTGCCGGCGGCGGCGGAGGGCGTGATCGAACGCGGCCACGGCGGCGGCGGCGCGCTGACCGGGTGGTTGGTCGCGGA
>DAHWDR010000390.1:0-6924 GCA_027330745.1 Acetobacteraceae bacterium
CAAACCCGGACCCGACCGGGGTTTGACAGCGCCGGGCCGGGCCGGTAGATGCGCGGGCTTACGGCCGGGAACGTGGACGGGTCTTCGGGACCTGCTCCCGCCGCGTTTGTGCGCGGCCTACCGGTGCAACAAAGCCACGGAAAGGGGCATCGCGCCCATGACTAAGCGCGCCGAAAGCAAGTACAAGATCAACCGTCGCCTCTGGGTGAACCTGTGGGGGCGCCCGAAATCGCCGGTGAACAAGCGCGATTACGGCCCGGGCCAGCATGGCCAGCGGCGCAAAAAGCCGACCGATTTCGGCACGCAGCTGATGGCCAAGCAGAAGCTGAAAGGCTATTACGGCAATATCGGCGAAAAGCAGTTCCGAAAATATTATGAGGAAGCGGTCCGGCGCAAGGGCGATACGTCCGAGAACCTGATCGAGCTGCTGGAACGGCGGCTGGACGCGGTGATCTACCGGATGAAATTCGCGGTAACGCCGTTTGCCGCGCGGCAGTTCGTCTCGCACGGGCATATCCTGGTGAATGGCCGGCGGGTCAACATCCCCTCGTTCCAGGTGCGCGACAGCGACAGCGTGGAAGTCAAGGAAAAGTCGAAGCAACTGGCCATGCTGCTGGATGCCTCGCAAAGCACCGAACGCGACGTGCCGGAATATCTGGAAGTCGATCATCGGGCCATGAAGGGCCGGTTCGCGCGCGCGCCGAAACTGTCGGACGTGCCGTATCCGGTGCAGATGGAACCGAATCTGGTGGTCGAGTTCTACTCGCGCTGATCGCCGCTTGAACGCTACCTCCGGGGCGCGCACAGTAAGCGCCAAGCAACCGGAGGTAGCGTCACATGCCCGCAATCGAATTATGGACCTGGAACACCCCGAACGGGCGCAAGATCAGCGTCGCGTTGGAGGAGATGGGGCTGCCTTACACGGTGCATCCCGTGAATATCAGCAAGAACGAGCAGTTCAACCCCGATTTCCTGAAGATCAGCCCGAACAACCGAATCCCCGCGATCGTCGATCCCGACGGGCCGGGGGCGATGCCGGTCAGCGTGTTCGAATCCGGTGCGATCCTGCTGTATCTGGGGATGAAGACGGGCCTGTTCTGGCCGCAGGACCGGCGCGCACAGGTGCCGGTGATGGAATGGCTGATGTGGCAGATGGGCGGCTTCGGCCCGATGCCCGGCCAGGTGCATCATTTCCTCCAGGTCGAGAACGAGGCCGACCGGCGCTATGGGCTGGAGCGCTATTCCAAAGAGACGCGGCGGTTGTACGGGGTGCTGGATAAGCGCCTGGGGCTGGTGGAATACGTGGCGCGCGACGTGTCGATCGCGGATTTCGCGATCCTCGGCTGGGCCTGGCGGCATGAGCGCCACCAGGTCGATCTGGCCGAGTTCCCGAACGTGAAGCGGTGGTACGAGGCGATGATGGCACGGCCCGGGACCAAACGCGGGTTCGAGGTGGCGCTCGGCTAGGTGCGGCTCGGAGCGACTTGAACCTGTCAATCAACGCCCGCCGGCGGGCGTTGATTCACGGATTTTCAGCCGACCCGGACTTGTTCCCAGAAGCCGAAACGTCCCGCGATCGCGGCCAGCGCCGGGCGCGGGGCGAGGTAGGCCCACGCCGCGCGAGGATAGCGCCGGCCGGCCAGAACCACGTCGTAGAATTGCACCCCGTGCGGACATTCGAGGTCCGAGCTGGTTTTGGGCGCAAGTTCGAGACATGCGGTCCGCACCGCTTCGGGGGGGAAATAATCGTAGCCGCCATGGGCGATGGTCGCCGTGCTGTCGGCGATGACCTGCCCGTCAATCTCGGCCTTCATTGCCGGCTCCCGGTTGGTTGGCGGCAGCATGGACCCGACGGGTGCCAGCTTGCAACTTTCGCGTGCACGCCGCCGCTGCCGCATTGCCTCCCGCCCCGCCCGTCCCGCATACTCCCGGCACCCCCCTCGCCAGGACCCTCTCCATGCACTGGACTCCCCGCCGCGAGCGTTATCGCGCCCATCTGACCGCGCCCACCTGCCTGCACCCCGGCTCGGTGTTCGACCCCATTTCCGCCCGCATCGCCGAGGATCTGGGCTTCGAGATCGGCATGTTCGCGGGTTCCACCGGCAGCCTGACCGTCCTCGGCGCCCCCGACATCATCGCGCTCACTTTGACCGAGTTCGCCGCGCAGGCCCTGCGCATCAACCGCGCCACCGCCACGTTGCCCCTGATGGTCGACGCCGATCACGGATATGGCAACGCCATCAACGTGATGCGCACCGTCGAGGAACTCGAAACCGCCGGCGTCGCCGCCCTGACGATCGAGGATACCGCGCTTCCGCGGGCCTATGGCGAGACCAAACCCCGCCTGATCTCGATCGAGGAAGGGCGCGGCAAGATGCGCGCCGCACTGGCCGCGCGGCAGGACCCGAGCCTCTGCATCATCGGCCGCACCTCGGCCGCAGGCCTGACCGGCCTGGACGACGCCATCGCCCGCGCCCGCGCCTATGAAGCGGCCGGCGTGGACGGCCTGTTCTTCGCCGGCGGCATGACCCGCCCGGTCCTGGACGCGATCGCCGAGGCTACCAAAATCCCGCTACTCCTGGGCGGCGTTCCGGCCGAGATGCTGGATCGCGCGTATCTGGCCAGCCGGCGGGTCCGCATCGCCCTGCAAGGCCATCAGCCCTTCGCCGCCGCCGTCCAGGCAATCCACAACACCCTGAAATCGCTCCGGGAAGGCACCGCCCCTAAGGACCTGCAGGGCATCGCTCCGCCGGCCCTGATGGCGCGCGTCACCCGCGATGCCACCTACGCCGCCCACGCGCGCGACTATCTGGGCGCCTCCGGCTGACCCCGCGCATCGAGGATCACGCCCTCATCGGCGACTGCCGCACCGCCGCCCTGGTGGCGCGCGACGGCACGATCGACTGGCTCTGCCTGCCGCGATTCGACAGCCCGGCCTGCTTCGCCGCCCTTCTGGACAGCGAAAACGCCGGGTTCTGGCGCATCGCCCCGGCGGCGCCGGCGCGTACCACGCGGCGCTACCGCCCCGGCACGCTGATCCTGGAGACCACCTTCGACACCGACCAGGGCCGCGTCACCCTGACCGATTTCATGCCCCCCGCCCCCACGCCCGAGGGCGCCGCCCCGGCCCTGATCCGCTTGCTGCGCGCCGAAACCGGTGCCACCGAGATCCGCTTCGACCTCCGCCTGCGCTTCGATTACGGGGCCTTCGCCCCCTGGGTGACCCGCCGCCAGACCGGTTTCGGCATCACCGCCGTCGCCGGGCCGGACCTGGTGGTGCTGCACAGCACGGTTCCGATCCGCGGCGAAAATCTGACCTCGGTGGCCCGCTTCACTCTCCGCGCCGGGGAGGAAGCGGCCTTCGTCCTGATCCACGGCCCGTCCCACCGCACTCCGCCCGCTGCTCCCGAACCCGCCCGCGCCCTGCACGCCACCGAGGCATTCTGGTCCGACTGGACCTCCCGCAACCGCTACCGCGGCAAGTGGCGCGCCGAGGTCGAACGCTCGTTGATCACCCTCAAGGGCCTGACATCGGCCGAAACCGGCGGCATCGTCGCCGCCCCCACCACCTCGCTGCCGGAGCAGCCGGGTGGCCCCCGCAACTGGGACTACCGCTATTGCTGGCTGCGCGACGCCGCCTTCACGCTGCGCGCTCTGCTGGATGTAGGCTATCGCGAGGAAGCGCGTGCCTGGTCCGCCTGGCTGCGCCGCGCCGTCGCCGGCAGCCCCGCCCAGCTTCGCACCCTGTATGGCGTGGCCGGGGAGCGGCGGATTCCCGAATGGGAAGTGCCGTGGCTGGCGGGTTATGGTGGCGCCAAGCCGGTCCGGGTAGGCAACGCCGCCGGCGACCAGCTCCAACTGGACACCTATGGCGAGGTCATCGATGCCCTCAGCCACGCCAGAGCCGCCGCGCTTGCCGCTCCTGGCGAGACCTGGGGCGTCATGCGGGTCCTGACCGATCACCTGGCGACCGTGTGGGACCAACCCGATGAGAGCATCTGGGAGGTTCGCGGCGGGCGCCGGCATTTCGTGTTCTCGAAAGTCATGGCCTGGGTCGCGTTCGACCGCGCCGCCCGCGAGGCGGCGCGGCGTGGCGCCACCGCCGAGCTTGCCCGCTGGCGTCCGCTCCGCACCCGCCTGCACGCCGAGATTTGCGCCCGCGGCTTCGACGCCTCCCTCGGCAGCTTCGTCCAGTCCTATGACAGCCACGCCCTGGATGCCTCGGCGCTGATGTTCCCGCTGGTCGGCTTCCTCCCCGCCACCGATCCTCGCATGATCGGCACCGTCGCCGCGATCGAGCGCGATCTGCTGCACGACGGTCTGGTCCGCCGCTACCGCACCGAAGACGGTACCGACGGTCTCGCGGGCGGGGAGGGGGTGTTCCTGGCGTGCAGCTTCTGGCTGGTGGAAGTCATGGCCCTGCAAGGCCGGCGCGCGGAAGCCGAGGTCCTGTTCACCCGCCTCCTGACGCTCGCCAACGATGTCGGCCTGCTGGCCGAGGAATACGACCCCGCGACGGGCTCCCAACTCGGCAATTTTCCGCAAGCCTTCTCGCATCTGGCGTTGATCAACGCGGCGCGGCGGCTGGCGCTGGCCAAGAACGGGGCGTAGCGCTACGCCGCCCGCAAGGCCGAGACCTGCACCCCGAAGACCGCCGCCAGGCCGCGCTCGCCCGCCGCCGAGACTGCCACTGCCCGGCTGTCGCGCCCGCGTTCCACCCAGCCGCAGGCGAAGCACCGCGCCGCCAGCGCCGCGCCCAGCGCCCCGGCCAGATGCGGGCGACGCTCGGACCAGTCCATGCACGCGCGGCAGAACCGGCGTCGTCCCGCCGTCAGCGGCGCCATGTCGATCCCGAACCCGGTCAGGAACGCGGCGCCGTCCGGTGTGACCTCACCGCCATCGGCGCCGAGCAACACGTGACCCCGCGCGTCCAGCGTCTCGGTCAGCGCCACGCCGAGCCGTCCGGCCAGGTGGTCATAGCAGGTGCGGGCCAGCCGCAGCGCGGGATCGCCGCGCCAGAGCGGCGGCGCGCGTTCGGCCGCCACCGCCAGCATCGCCTCCAGCAACTGCGCGACCGCCGGGGAGGCGAGATGGAATCGCGCCATCCGCCCCTCGCGCACCACCGTCAGCAGCCCGGCGTCCACCAGCCGCGCCAGGTGCCCGCTGGCCGTGGGTGCGGCGACGCCGGCGCGGTACGCCAGTTCCTTGGCGGTCAGCGCCCGGCCGTCGAACAATGCGGTCAGGATTGCGGCGCGGGCGGGCACGCCGATCGCGGCGGCGATCTCGGCCATGCTGGCGGGCGAGGAACGGGGCATCGCGGTCTCCGATGCAAGACACGGGCAATGTCCTACGCGCCGCGGCGGCGCGTGTCGCCGGTGATCGCATCGGCCGTGACCGAAGCGATCGGAGCGGCCCGGCGGCGGCGCGGTGCCTATGTCGGGCATCCGAACCAGAACCGGAGACGCCCGCCATGTCCGCCGCCCCGTTGCTCGACCCGCGCGAAACCCACCACCTGGTCCCAAGCCCCGAGCCGGGCTTACGTCTGTTCCTGCGCCGTCTGCCGGCCTCGGGCCGGCGCGTCGGCAGCGTGCTGTATGTCCATGGCGGGACTTTTCCCTCGGCGGTCTCCATCGCGCATCGCCTCGACGGCTGGTCCTGGCGCGACGACCTGGCGGCGGCGGGGTTCGATGTCTGGGGGCTGGATTTCCACGGCTTCGGTCCCTTCTCCGACCCCTGGCCCGAACTGGCGGCGCCGGCGGAGGCGCACCCGCCGCTGGGACGCTGCGCCGCCGCCGCCCGCCAACTGGAAGCCGCGCTGCGCGCGATCGCGGCCGAGACCGGTGCGCCCGTCTCCCTGATCGCCCATTCCTGGGGCAGCATGGTCGCCGGCGCGCTCGCCGGGCGCTGCCCCGAGCTAGTCGATCGGCTGGTGCTGTTCGGTCCGATCGCCCGACGCGAACCCTCCGCCCCGCGCCTCGCGCTGCCGGCATGGCGTCTGATTTCGGTGCAGGACCAGTGGGCGCGGTTCGTCGCCGACACGCCCGCCAACCATCCCCCGGTCCTGTCCGCCGCGCATTTCGCCGCCTGGGCGGAGCGGTATCTGGATGGCGATCCTGCCAGCCGCACGCGCAGCCCGCCCGCCATGCGCACGCCCGCCGGGCCGTTCCAGGATATCTACGACGCCTGGGCCGGCGATCTGGCCTACGACCCCGCCATGGTGCGGGCACCGGTCGCGGTGATCCGCGGCGCCTGGGATTCGCTGTGCACCGACGCCGACGCGGCCTGGCTGACCGCCTCCCTGGTCAACGCGGCGGAACGGCGCGATGTGGTCATCCCGCGCGGTGGCCATCTGCTGCATCTGGAATCCGGTCGTGGCGCGCTCTACCGTGCCAGCCTGGCGTTCCTGCTCGGCGGCCGCATCCACCAGGGAGCGTCCACGCCATGTTCGTCGTGATCTTCGAGGTCTGCCCGCATCCCGACCAGTGGGACGCCTACCTGGCCCATGCCGCGGCGCTGCGTCCGGAGCTGGTCCGGATCCCCGGCTTCCTCGACAACCTTCGTTACCGCAGCCGCACCCGCGCGGGCTGGCTGGTTTCGCTCTCCAGCTGGGCCGACGAGCGGGCTCTGGTCCGCTGGCGCGCCCACGCCATGCATCACGCGGTCCAGGCCGACGGTCGCGCCCGCGTCTTCGCCGATTACCGCCTGCGCGTGGCCGAAGTGGTTGCCGACACCGCGCCGCCGCCCGGACTGGCCCCCGCGCCGTTCCGCCGCGATACCACCGCGACCGGCGCGGCCAAGGCGGCGCTGCTGGCGGAACTGCCGGCGGCGGACCCGGACCCATCGCTGCCCGGCGCGCTGGCGGCGGATCGGTTCGACGGCGTGACCGATCCGGCCGCCAGCCTGTCGCTCAGCTTCTGGCCGGAC
>DAHWDR010000400.1:0-3725 GCA_027330745.1 Acetobacteraceae bacterium
CGGCAGATCAGGCGCGCCTTGTCGGTGCCGCGGGCTGCGCGCTCCGAACCCCGCTCAGAACCATCCCGCCTTGTCGACCACGTTGCGCAGCGCGCCGCCGGCGGCGAAGGCACGCGCGTTGGCGGCCAGGATCGCGAACCGGCGTTCGTCCAGCTCCGGCCCGTAGCCAGCGGTGTGCGGCGTGATCAACACGCCGGGCAGCGTCCATAACGGATGATCGGCCGGCAGCGGTTCGGTCTCGAACACGTCGAGCCCGGCGCCGGCCAGTTCTCCCGCCCGCAGCGCGTCGGCCAGGCAGTCCAGCCGCGTGGTGCGGCCACGGCCGATATTGATGAAGAACGCACCCGGTTTCATCCGACGAAACCGGGCGCGATCCATGAAACCCTCGGTAGCCGGCGTGTGCGGGACCGTCAGGATCACGAAATCAGCGGCTCCCAACAACCGGTCCAGCGCTTCGGGCGGATGCAGTTCGGCGACCCCGGACGGAATGTCGTCACGACGCGCGTCGGTGGCGACCACGCGCACGCCGAACGCGGCCAGCAGCCGCGCCGCCTCCGCCCCGATCCCGCCCAGCCCCACGATCAGCGCGGTGGCATCAGGCAGGTGGATGACGCCGGTATCCAGCGGCCGCGGCCGCCATTCACGCCGCGCCTGCAACGGCAGATAGGTGTGAAAATCGCGCGCGAACGCCAGGACATAAGCCAGGATATGGGCGGCGATGTGATCGTTGTAGATGCCGCGGAAATTGGTGACCGTCACGGGATGGGCGATCAGTTCCGGCGTGTAATAACCGGCCGGAGGGGCGGCCTGGGGCGCCTGCAGCCAGCGCAACCGCGCCGCGCGCGCCAGCAAGGCGGGGGCGATGGTACCGAACGCGGCCTCGGCGGTGGCAATCTCCGCTTCGGCCGCGGCATCGGTCTCGGCCAGAATCACGCGTGCTTGCGGCACCGCCGTGGCCAGGCGCGCGGCGAAGTTGCGCGCGGTATCGGTCTGCGGCGGCAGGAACAGAAACGGGAACGCCATCGCGGTCAGGTTTCGCGCAGCGCGGTCAGCGTGGCGTCGCGGGCGGCGAAATCGCCCTCGGCATGGACCGGCTGGATGCAGACATGGGTCGCACCGGCGGTGAAATGCGCGCGCAGGCCGCGCATGATAGTGGCGGCGTCGCCCCACAGCACCATCGCATCGATGAACCGATCCGAGCCACCGTCTTCCAACTCCGCTTCGGTGAAGCCGGTGCGAAGCCAATTGTTGCGGTAGTTATCAAGGCGCATGTAGCGCGCCAGCTCGGCCCGACCGAGCGCACGAGCGCGGACGGGATCGGTTTCCAGGCAGACTTTTTGTTCCACCGCCAGCCATTTTCCCGGACCCAGCAGCCTGGCCGCCTCGGCGGTATGCGTGGGAGTCACGTTGTATGGCAGCGCGCCACGGGTGCGCGCGCCGGCCAGTTTCAACATCAGCGGGCCGAGCGCGGCGAGCGCGATCGGCGCGGCCTCCGCCTCGGCGCCCAACGCGCGCTCGATCCCGTCCAGATAGGCGCGCATCGCCGGCACAGGCTTGGCGTAGTCGTGGCCGCGCACGCCCTCCACCATCGGCACATGGCTGACGCCGAGGCCCAGGATGAATCGGTCGCCATACAACCCGCGCAGGCTCGCCAGCCCGCGTCCGGCGGTGAATGCATCGCGCGCATAGATGCTGGCGATCGACGACCCCAGCTTCAGCTTTGTCGAAGCCCCCAGCATGAACCCGGCCAGAGACAGCGATTCATAGCCGCGCGATTCCGGATACCACAATGTATCATAGCCCAGCCGCTCCACCGTGGCGACGAAGGCGCGGATACCCGCCGCGTCCAGCCGGTCCACCGGATACCATGCGCCCAAACGCCCTAATTCCATGGTCAGATCACTCCATCTGCGCGCAGCCGCGCGATATCGGTTGCGGAATAGCCGAGTTCGCCCAGAACCTGATCGGTATGCTCACCGAGCGCCGGCGGCGGCGTGTCGATGCGCGGCCCGTCATGCGCGAATTTGAATGCCGCCAGCGGGACGGTGAATCCCCCCGTCACCCCCTGCGCGCCGTCATGGCGGTGCAGCACGCCGCGGGACGCGAGTTGCGGGTCGGCCAGTGCTTCCTCCATCCGTCGCACCCGCGCGGCGGGGACGTGGCGGGCTTGCAGATAGTCTTCCCACTCGGCGGCGGAGCGCGTGGCCATGATCTGGTTCAGCGCGGCTTCCTCGTGCGCGCGATCGGCGTCGCGGGCCTCATTGCTGGTCTTGATCATGTCGGGGCGTTCCAGCACCGTCCATAGTCGCTTCTGCTGCCGCAGATTGGACGCGCCCAGCATCACCAGGGCGCCGTCCTTGGTGGCGTAGGCCGAGTTGGTCGCGTGCGGCTGCTTGTTGCCATGCGGCTTCGGGTGCTTGCCGTTGCGCAGGAACCCGGTCAGGTGCGACGCCATCAGGATCATCGCCACGTCCAGCATCGCCATGTCGATGCGCTGCCCGCGGCCGGTGCGCTCGCGCAGGAACAGGGCGGCCGACAGCGCGAACGCGCCCATCGTGCCGGTGGCGTAATCGATCGCCGGCGAGCCGAACTTGATCGGATGCACCGCCTCGGTCCCGGTCATCGCCATGATCCCGGACGTGGCCTGGATCACGTGGTCGTACGCCGTGTGCTCGCGCCGCGGTCCGCCCTGACCGAAGGCGGAGAACGACGCGTAGATCAGCCGCGGATTCAGCGCCGCCAGGGCGTCATAGCCCAGGCCCAACGCCTCGAACGCGCCGGGGCGGTAGTTTTCCACGAACACATCTGCGCCAGCGGCGAGCTTGCGCACGATCTCCACCCCCGCCGCGGTTTTCAGATCGACCGTGATGGCACGCTTGTTCGACCCCTGGGTGAGAAACCCGGTGCCCATCTGCGCGCGGTTCAGCGCCGCGTCGGTGCCCGACCCACGGCTCTGATCGGGATCGGTGGGTTGTTCCACCTTGATCACATCCGCGCCCAGCACGCCAAGCTGATAGGCCGCGAAAGGCCCCGCCAGCACGTGGGTGATGTCGATCACCCTGATCCCTTCGAACGGTCGCGCCATCGTCCCCTCCTGCATCGCGCCAAAGCCTGGGTCGCGTCAGAGGCTGGCGGCTTGCGGGCGCGGGGTCAACCGGCTTCACTCGGCGCGCAAACGGAGGATACGCGATGTCGGTGGAGCTGATCGTCGAGGGCAAGGTGGCCCGCCTGGTGCTGAACCGCCCCGAACGGATGAACGCGCTGACGGTCGAGATGCGCGCGGGCCTGGTGTCCCACCTGCACCGCATCCGCGACGACGATGCGATCCGCGCGGCGATCCTGGCCGGGACCGCGCCGCATTTATGCGCCGGTGCCGACGTAGGCAAGATGGGCGACGAGCGATCCCTGCGCGCCGGCCGCCAGCGGATGCAGCGCGGCAGTCACGAGGTGGTGCGCCTGCTGCATACGATTGAAAAGCCGATCATTGCCGCCGTGACCGGCGTGGCGGTCGGCGTGGGCTGGAGCTACGCGCTGGCCTGCGACGTCATCATGGCGGCCGAGGATGCCCGCTTCGGCGCCACGTTCCGCCGCATCGGCCTCGCGCCCGATGGCGGGCTGGCTTGGTTCCTCGCCCGCCGCGCGGGGCCGGCGCGGGGCAAGGAACTGGCGTTCTCGGGCCGGGTGATCGGCGCCGAAGAAGCCCTGCGCCTGGGCCTGGCGGAGTT
>DAHWDR010000408.1:0-1880 GCA_027330745.1 Acetobacteraceae bacterium
CAGCGCCGGGTCCGCGCCGGGCGGGATCACGATGTGCAGATCCACGAACTGATGCCCGTGCCCCGCCACGCCACGCCCGCGCAGCCGCAGCCGCGTCCCGGTCCCCGACCCGGGCGGGATCGACAGCCGGACCGGCCCGGCAATGGTCGGTACCGCGATCACCGCCCCCAGCACCGCCTCCTTCAGGGTCACCGGCAGGGCCATGACGATGTCATCGCCCTCGCGGCGCAGAAACGGATGCGGGGCGACCGCAATCTCCACCAGCGCGTCGCCCGCCGGGGCTTTGCCGAGCCCCTTCCCACCCTGGCCTTTCAGCCGCAGGACGTGCCCGTCCGCGGTGCCGGCAGGGATGCGTACATCCAGGGTGCGCGCGTCGGGCAGCGTGATGCGGCGCGTAACGCCGTTGACCGCGTCCAGGAACGAGATGGTCAGGGTGTAGGACATGTCCTCGCCGCGCAGGTCGCCACCTCGGCCCCGTCCGGCGCCGCGGCCGAAAGCCTGAGCCAGGATCGCCTCCAGCTCCTCGGGCGAAACGCCGGCGGCGTCGTAACGCCGATGCGCACCGGCCGGGGCTTCGGCGTAGTCGCGGTAGAATGGGCGTTCCGGGGGGCGTTCGTTGCCCTCGGCATCCAGCTCGCCACGGTCGAAGCGCGCGCGCTTCTCCTTGTCCGACAGCAGGTCCCAGGCCGCATTGATGCGCGTGAAACGCTCGGCCGCGGCGGGCTTGCCAGGGTTGAGATCGGGGTGGAACTGCTTGGCCAGATTGCGATAGGCGGTACGGAGTTCCGCTTCGGTCGCGGTCCGCTGCACGCCCAGCAGCTGATACGGGTCTTCGGCCATGGCGTCAGGTGCCGGTCCAGACGGGGGTGCGGCGATGGAGAAAGGCGTCGATCCCTTCCTCGGCGTCGCGGGCGAGCATGTTGCGGGTCATGGTCTCCGCCGCATAGCGGTAGGCGGCGTCCAGATCGGCTTCGGCCTGGCGGTAGAAGGCTTCCTTGCCGATCGCGAGCGTCAGCGGCGATTTCGCGGCGATCCCGACGGCAAGCGCGGTCACTGCCGCGTCCAGCTCGGCTTCGGGTACCACGCGGTTGACCAGGCCGATCTCTCGGGCACGGGCCGCGTCGATCAGCTCCCCGGTCAGCAGCATCTCCAACGCCGCCTTGCGGCCGACGGCGCGCGACAGGGCGACCATCGGCGTGGAGCAGAACAGGCCGATATTCACGCCCGGCGTGGCGAAGCGGGCGGTGGCGGCGGCCACGGCCAGATCGCAGGTCGCGACCAGCTGGCAGCCGGCGGCGGTGGCCACGCCATGAACCCGCGCAATCACCGGTTTCGGCAGCCGGGTGATCCGCAGCATCAGGCGCGAGCAGAGATCGAACACCTCGTGATACGCCGCCCGTTCCGGGCGGGCACGGAGTTCGCGCAGATCGTGCCCGGCGCAGAAAGCGGGGCCGGCGCCGGCCAGCACCACCACCGCGACGCGGCTGTCCTCCGCGATCCGGGCCAGTTCTGCGTCCAGCGCGGCCATCAGATTCAGCGACAGCGCGTTGCGCGCGCCGGGGCGGTTCAGGGTCAGCCAAGCGACGCCGTCGCGGTCCGCGCGCAGCAGGTCGGTCTCGGCTTCGGGCTGGGCGCTCATCACATATCCCCTCATATCCCCTGGGCATGTCCCTTCTTGGCTCTGTATCATTGTTCCGCGGCGGGCGTTTTCCAAGGCCCGCGACCGATCAGGGAGACCGCTTCATGGACCAGGACGCAGCCGGCCCGCGCGGGGAACTCGCGCTGCGGATGGTGGCGATGCCCGCGGATACCAATCCGGCGGGGGATATTTTCGGCGGCTGGATCATGGCGCTGATGGATCTGGCGGCGGGGACGTCGGC
>DAHWDR010000422.1:0-1738 GCA_027330745.1 Acetobacteraceae bacterium
TCCCGCAGGCTTGTCGTGGTCATCGGATTGTTTCCTTTGGGAATGCGCCGGAGGGCCGCCAGAAGGCCAACAGGATGGCCGGCACGAAGACAATGTTGGGCCAGAGGATGCCGTCGCTGTAGGTGGCCAGGTACATCAGCACCGGGGCGGTCGCCAGCCACAGCACGGCCGGGGAGGGCGCCACGGCGCCCGGCACCGCCAGCCATGCGAAATACCAGGGATAATGCGGGCTGATACCGGCCATCAGCACGGCGATCATGGCCCCGGCCACCGAACAGATCGCCACCGCGTTATCAGGCCGGCGGACGAACGCGAACCAGCCGCCCATGCCGGCCAGCACCAGCGCCAGCGCGGCCAAGTATAGCTTCGGAGCCAGAGCGGGCAGCGGAAGCACCGTCGCCAGCCCGTTCAGCAGCCAGATGCCGGATCCGTTGTCCAGGCCCTCCTCGGCACTGTAGCCGCCCAGAAATCCGAACACCCGCCAGCCGGCGCCGCTGTACAGCGCATACAGGCCCAGCATCGTCGCCACGGCTGAAACCGCCAGCCGCCAGCCGCCGCGCCCTGGCCACAGCACCGGGGCAATCGCCGCCGGCAGGAATTTCGTCAGCACCGCCGCGCCCAGCGCCACCCCGGCCCACCCGTTCAGCCGCCGCACCCGCAGCAGCAGCGCCAGTGCCACGAACCCGCAAACCGCCGCGTCCACATGCCCATTACTGGCGAACGCCCATACCGGCAGCGGATTCCACGCATAGATCAGCACCCGCTCCGGCGGCAGGCGCGCCGCCTTCAGCAAGCCCAGCAGGCAAAAGACCGTCAGCACCTCGAACCCGAACATAGACAGCTTTAGGCCTGTGACACTCGACCAGATCCGCCCGACCGCCGCGAAAATAACCTGCGCCGCCGGAGGATAGATCGTCGGCGCGTAATCCGCTCGGTTTATATGCGGATAGATCGCCGGATCGCGCAGCCCTTCCAGGACGGGATCGTCGGGAATGTAACGATACGGGTTGATGCCAGCCGCCTGAACACGCCCGTCCCAGACGTACCGAAACAGGTCGCTGGACAGAAACGGCGGTGAAAAAATCAACGGCAGCCGCATGGCGGTGGCCACCAGCAGCACCAGCCAGACCGCGCGCACCGGCCGGCGCAGCACCGCCGCGACCGCCGCGAAATAGACCAGGCCGCTGGCGCACAGCAAAATCACCAGTTCGACCTGTGCCCGCGCCGAGCCGATGGTTCCCGCCCCCGGGGTGTGCAGCGACAGCCCCGCCAGGGTAAGCGCCAGCAGGATCAAGCCGGGGATCGCCAGACGGATCATTCCGCCGCCAGGTCCAGAGGCCGCGGTTGCGATGCGATACGCTCCAGCGCCGCGGCGGTGAACGGCGCCGGGTAAGCCAGACCGTCCGGCGCCCGCACCGATTGCGTCAGCCGTTCCAGCGACGGACGGTCGTCCACATCGTACCAGGCCGGCAGTTCGACCACCTCCAGCCCCAGGGCCACCGCACGCTGCCGGGTTGCGGCCGCGACGCTGTCGGTGCTCCATGCGATATCGGCGAACAGGCCGGCATGCGGCGCTTTCATGCCCAGCAGATAGTAGCCGCCATCCTCCGCCGGCCCCAGAACGATGCGGTCGCCGGGGACTGCCAGGGCCTCGGCGGTTCGCACCAGAAACGATGTCGGCAGTGTCGGGCCGTCGGAGTTCAGTACCGCGACGGACGGATGCCCGACGGCCAGCATC
>DAHWDR010000425.1:0-3647 GCA_027330745.1 Acetobacteraceae bacterium
CGGACGCATATGCGGGAATTCGGCCTTCATACGGCCGAGTACATCGCAGGCGGCTTTCTTCTCGTTGATCGCGGTCAGGGCGTAAGCCAGTCCCAAACGGGCATCCTGCGCATGCGGCCCGGTGCGGGATCGGTTGTACACATCGTCGTAGGCCACTGCCGCCTGGGGAAACTGTTTCTGGCCGGACAATGCCTCGGCCAGCAGATACTGTGCGTCGTAGGCGCGCGGCGAGGTGCGGTTGGCCAGAACCTCCCGGGCGGAGCTTTCCGCGGCCGCGAAGTCGCGGCGGGCCAGGGCGGCGTCGCCTTCCTGCAAAATTGCTTCCGCGTTTCGCGGCCCGGCCGGCCGGGCCGCGGCTGTCTGGGGCAGGTTTGGCGGCGCCGGGACAGAGCCGCTTGCCGAACCGGGTTTGCCGGTGGTTTGCATCTGGAACGCCAGATCGTCGATCTTCTTGTTCAGCGCGTCGTATTGCTGCTGGCGGGTGTTGTTGGCGTCGTCCACCTGGCCGCGCAGGTCGCGCACCGCCTCCTCCAGCCGCTGCACGCGGTCGAGCAGTTGTGCGCTGAGCGCATTGGTGCCGCCCGCGCCGGCCGCCGGCGCCAGCGGCGTCGGCTGGTAGAGGGCGGTGGACCCCGGCCGCGCCGGCGGCTGCTGGCGCAGCGCCTCAAGCTGCTGGCGGAGTTCCATGATCTGGTTTTGCAGCGCGATACCTTCGCGGCTGTCGATCTGCGCCCGCGCGCCGATGGGCGCCGCCAGCAGCGCCGCGAGCACCATCCATCCGGCCAGCCGCACCTGCATTCCCACCCCCTCCTTGGCGCGCCGGCGGGCGCGCGGATCGTCCCTGGCGCTGTTCTACGGCGGGCGGCAGCGAGGCGGAAGTACAAGGAAAGCCGGCGGCCCGCATGGGCCGCCGGCTTCCTTCCCGTTCGGGTCGCGAGTGCTCGGCCGTCGCGTCAGACGTTACTTAACCGACGTGATGGCGTTGCGGTTCTTCGCCCAGGACGCCTCGTCATGGCCCAGCGCGTCCGGCTGCGGGCGATCCTTGCCAAAGCTGATCGTGGTGATGCGGCTGGCCGCGGTGCCCTTGGCCACCAGATAGTCGCGGGCGGCGTTGGCGCGGCGCTGGCCGAGCGCGATGTTGTATTCCTCGGTGCCGCGCTCGTCGCAGTTGCCGGCGATCTGCACGTTCACGCTGGAATACTTGCCGAGCCACGCGGCCTGACGGTCCAGCGTACCCTTGTCGTCGCTGCTCAGCGTCGACTTGTCGAACGAGTAGAACACCCGGTCGCCGACGTTCTTCACCAGGTCCTCTTCGCTGCCCGGCACGATGGACGGGGCGGCGACGGCGTTGCCAGTGCCGGTCGAAGCGGCGGTTTCCGCCTTCTTTTCTGCGCAGGCGGTGAGCAGCGCGAGGGCGGAGAGGGCGCCCAGTATCTTGATGTTCATTTCACTTGCTTCCCTGGAAGTAATCCGAGCGAACGCAACCCGCGGGATCCGGCCCGCGACGGCTGCCGGTTGGAACGGAACGGCCGAGCGTGGCCGGCGCCGTACGCGCAACAAGCGGCGCTCGCCCGACGCGCAGGCGGATTAGCCCGCCGTAATTAAGCTGGTCAAGAAGCAGTTCCATCGCCCCTGCGCATGCCGCCCCTGTCCCTGAAGAGGCATGTAGCACTGTTGCTTTCAGGACAACAGGGGCGACCAGGCCGGGTCGGAAGCATCCGTGGGTGTCGTCAGTTCCCGTTCATTGAAACCGGTAACATCGATTGAAACGAGTCGCGCCGACCCGCCGCGCCCGCCGCTGGAGCCGGGCGTCTCGCGCCAGAACATCAGCACCCGGCCGTTCGGCGCGAAGGTCGGCCCCTCCACGTACCAGCTTTCCGACAGGATGCGCTCCCCGGTGCCGTCCGGGTGCATGACGCCGATCGCGAAGGTGTTGCCGCTGATGCGGGTGAACGCCACCAGATCGCCGCGCGGCGACCAGACCGGGGAGGCGTAGCGGCCCTGGCCGAAGCTGATGCGCTTCACCCCGCTGCCGTCCGACCCCATCACATAGAGCTGCTGGTCGCCGTCGCGGTCGGAGTTGAACACGATCTGCGTGCCGTCGGGGCTGAAGCAGGGGGAGACGTCGATCGCCCCGGAATCGGTCAGCCGCCGGGAATGCCGGCTGCCGAGCTCGACCACGTAGATGCTCGATCCGGCGTCGTCGGTCTCGGCCATCACGACGCTGTTACCGTCCGGGCTGAACCGCGGCGACAGCGTGATGCCGCGGAAATCGCCCAGCACCTGCTGGTGCCCGGTGCCGAGATCGAACAGATAGACCCGCGGACGGTTGTTCGCGTAGCTCATGAACGCGATCTCGTCCTTGGTCGGGTGGAAGCGCGGCGTCAGCGCGAGCGAGGCGCCGTCGGTCAGGAAGCGGTTGTTCTCCCCGTCCTGGTCCATGATCGCCAGCCGCTTGATCCGCCGCCCGCGCGGGCCGCTGTTGGCGATATAGACGATGCGGGTGTCGAAATACCCTTTCTCGCCCAGCAGCCGCTCATAGATCACGTCGCTGATGATGTGGGCGATGCGCCGCCAGTTGGACAGCGTGGTGGTATAGGCGGTGCCCTGGATCTGGGTCTGCGGCAGGATGTCCCACAGGCGGAACTCCACCCGCACCTTGTCCGCCCCCTCGCTGTCCACCTTGCCGGTCACCAGCGCCTGGGCGCCCACCGCCTTCCAGTTGGCGAAGTTCGGCACATCGGGGGCGGCCGGCTGGTTCAGATAGGCGGCCGGGTCGATCGGCCGGAACAGGCCGCAGCGGGCGAGATTGTTGGTGATGACGCCGGCGATGTCGCGGCCCAGCCGGTCGCTGTCGCCGCCGGCACCGGTCAGCGCGGGGATGGCGATCGGGATCGGCTCGGCGCGGGCGCGGTCCACGTCGATGACGGCACTCGGCGCGCCGGCCGCCGGCGCGTCCGCGGCGAAGCCGCGGGCGGCGAGCAGGGGCGTGCCGAGCAGGGCCGCGGAGCCGGCCATCAGGCCGCGCCGGCCGAGCCGGATCACGGGCGGGTCGAGCGGGCGGGAGCGGATCGGGGTCATCGTCGGGTCCTGGCGGTTCATCGGGGGCACCCTTTCGGTCAGGGTCGGAAGCGGAAGGTCAGTTCATTGACCTGGTCGAGCTTGTCCTTGGGCAGCGGCAGCGTCGCGCAGCGCGGGTCCATCACGGCGCGCACCGCACGCTCGGCAAAGGCGCGGAAGCGCGGGTCGGACAGCCGCGCCTCGTCCTCGCGCGCCACCGCGGCGTCATAGACGATGCCGCCCGGGCGCGTCTTCACCGCGAGGATGACGCTCATCTTCTCCAGATCCAGCGCGCCGGCATCCTTGGTCCAGCATTCGCGCACCTTCTCGCCGATCAGGCCGCGCTGCTCGGCGCTGAGCTGCGCGGTGATGTCGCCCTGCGGGTTGCCGCCGGCGTTCGGCGCGCCGCCCTGCTGCGGATTGTAGCGCGATTTCGGCGGCTCCTTCTGCCGTTGCGCGGCGCGCAGCTTCTCCAGCGTGTTGTTCAGCTCGCTGGTGTTCGGCGCGGCGTTCTTGGTCGGGTTGGGCTGGCTGGTCTGGCTCGGCGGCGCAGGCGGCGGCGGCACCGGGGGGGGCGGCACCGGCAG
>DAHWDR010000271.1:0-2506 GCA_027330745.1 Acetobacteraceae bacterium
TTGGTGGGCGCAGTAGGACTCGAACCTACGGCCCGCTGATTAAGAGTCAGCTGCTCTACCAACTGAGCTATGCGCCCCCAGGCCCGACGAACCGCCGACGCGCGCCCTATACCAAGCCCAGCCCCCCCGCGAAACCCCCCAGTTCCTCGTTGACCCCACACCCCGAACCGCGCCACTTTCCCCCATGCCCGAATTCATCCGCGCCATCCCCGACGGCGACACCCGCGAACGCCTGATCTGCCCGGATTGCGGCCACATCGCCTATGACAACCCGAAAATCGTCGCCGGCGCCGTGGTGGTCCAGGACAATCGCATCCTGCTCTGCCGCCGCGCGATCGAGCCGCGTCGCGGATTCTGGACCCTCCCCGCCGGCTACATGGAACTCGGGGAGACGGTGGCGGAAGCCGCCCAGCGCGAAGCCCGCGAGGAAGCCGAGGCCGAAATCGTCCTGGAAGGCATCCTCGGCATCTACAGCATCGCCCGGATCGGCCAGGTGCAGATCCTGTTTCGCGCCCGCTTCGCCGACGCCGCGGCGCCGCATTTCGCCGCCGGCGAAGAAACCCTGGAAGCCGCTTTGTTCGACTGGGACCAGATCCCCTGGTCCGAGCTTGCCTTCCCGACGGTCACCTGGGCCTTGCGCGCCTGGCGCGCAGCCGGCCCCGGCCCGCTCGGCCATCCGGCCTTCAACCCGCCCGAGGACCCGCGCGGCGTCCACCGCCCACCGCGCCCGTGACGGAACCGGCGGAGGCCTGGCTTGCGCGCCTCGCCGGCCGCCTGCCCGGCCCGCTGGGGCATGACCTCAATAACATCCTGGCGGTGCTCCTCGGCAGCCTGGACCTGCTGGATCACCAGATGGAGCGGCAGGATGGCGCGGCCCCGATACGCGCCCGCACCACCAGGCTGCGCGGCGCGGTCACCCGCGCCAGCGCGCTCACCGCCGCGCTGACCGCGCTCGCCGCCGCGTCCGGACCGGTAGATCCCAACGAGTTGCTTTCCCGTCTTCTGCCCCTGCTTGCCGTCGCCGCCGGGTCCCGAGTGCGGATCACGCCGCGCTTCGCCGCTGATCTGCCCGCGGTCGCCGCCGAGCCGGTCGGGCTGCGGGCGGTGCTGCTCGCGATCGCCTTCGGCCTGCGTGACGCGGAAATCGCGGCGGTCACGCTGGAAGCCGCCGCCCTGCCCGGCGCGCTGCACCTGATCTGGCACGGTCTGCCGGCGTTGCCCGCGGCCGAGGCCTACTCCATCGCCGCCTATCTTCGTGCCCAGCACGGGCGGGTAGCGCTGAGCGCCGATCCGCCAGCGGTCTTGCTGATCCTGCCGGCGGGCCAGGGCATGGCCAAAGCATGAAGTAGGGTCGTTCGATACGAGTCTTCACACTGATCGAGACGGCGGTAACGGGCGCCGCCATCGACGCGTGCGCCCCGACGGCGACCAAGGATGTGCATCACGGTTTACCCCGTGCGCGGCGATCTTCCCGACCTCGATAGGATCGGCCGGCGCGCGGGCGGCGGCAGCGCATAGTCCAAGCTGGCGGCCACATCGATCACCAGCACCGCTGGCGCCGACCGGGGCGGAAGCCGCAGCCGGGCGTTGCCGTCGGTCCAGCGGCGCAGCGCGCCGTCGTGCCATTCCGGCGCCCACCAGCCGTCGCGTAACGCCGGATCATCCAACGCCGGCGCAGGTGGGCCGGCGCCATCCAGACCGATCCCACGCAGCAGCACGCCCAGCCGGCGCTCATCGATCAGCCATGGCTGCGCGTCGGCCGGGATCGTCGCGCGCGAGACCAGCTGGACCGCTCGGGTCCCGGGCGGCAGCAGGAACAGGTGATCGCCGCCGGCCCGCGCGGTGGCGGGAAGGCGCTGCCCCTCCACAAGCAGGTGCAGGTCCGGCTGATCGGTGGTGGCGGGGGGCGCGGGCAGCGCCCAGCCTAACGCCGCGGCGCGGTCCGCCAGGCGTCGCCACAGCTTCTCCACCACCGCCGGCGCATCGACCAGCGGCAGGCACGAACCCGCCACCCGCAGCGCGTGGCCGGCGGTGAAATCGGGATGCAGCGCCAGCACCGGGCCGGCATTCTCGAACTGGGCGCGATTGCCGGCATCGAGATAGGATTCCGCCGCCACCCCCTCGGCCAGCAGCAGGTCGTGGTGGTCCAGTTCGACATGGAAATAGGTGATATCGGACGTTTCGGTATCGCGCCGGATCGAAGCGCCGTTCACCAGCAAACGGATCGGCACCAGCCGCCCGTCCAACGCCACCGCGTGCTCGGGCGAGAGCACGAGTGGACGCGCCGGCAGTCCAGGGCCGAACGCATCGGGACGGATGCGGATCGGTTGCACCCGGCGCGGCGCGGGATGACGCGCCAGATCAACCCGCCGCCAGCCGATCCAGCGCACCGGACAGAGCGCGCCGGTCGCGGTGCGCACCAGATCGCCCTCGCGCAGCGCCTCCACCGCCATTTCGCCGCGAGCGGTGGCGATGCGCGTGCCGGCGGCGAAGCAGGGGGCGAGCA
>DAHWDR010000275.1:0-1672 GCA_027330745.1 Acetobacteraceae bacterium
GCATCGTCGAAATAAATCTCGGCATAGGCGAGATCCGACATGATCCAGATCTCGTGCCGGCGCGCGAACGAGACCAGTTCGCGGTAGAAATCCAGTTCCGCCAGATGCGCGGTGGGGTTGGACGGGAAATTCACGATCAGCGCGGTGGGTTTCGGCACCGAATGGCGCACCGCGCGGTCCAGTGCGCGCAGCATCTCGTCGTCGGGCGTGGCGGGGATGGAACGGACGCCGGCGCCGGCGATGATGAAGCCGAACTGATGGATCGGGTAGGACGGGTTCGGCACCAGAATGGTGTCGCCCGGGGTGGTGATGGCGGACGCCAGGTTGGCCAGGCCCTCTTTCGATCCCAGCGTGGCAATCACTTCGGTTTCCGGGTCCAGCGCCACGTCGAACCGGCGCTGATAGTACCCGGCCAGCGCCCGGCGCAATCCGGGAATGCCCTTGCTGACGGAATAGCGATGGGTGCGCGGGTCCTGCACCGCTTCGATCAGCTTGGCGACGATATGCGGTGGGGTCGCCCCGTCCGGGTTCCCCATGCCGAGATCGATGATGTCCTCTCCGGCGGCGCGCGAGCGGGCCTTGGCGGTGTTCACTTCCGCGAACACATAGGGCGGCAGGCGGCGGATGCGGTGGAACTCTTCGGTCATCGCGGGTCATCCGGGGAAAACATCGGGAGCACCCTCTTACGGCAACCCGGCCGCGCGCCAAAGGGGCCACGGACCAGCCAGGTCCGCCGCGGCCCCCCTCAGCCGTGCCGTGCGATCCAGGCCAGCCCGTGCTTCATCCCGTCCAACACCACCAGGAAGCCCACCGAGGCGGCCACCACCACGCCGATCCGCGCCGGCGCCAGCGGCGCCATCAACACACCAAACCACGCCGCCGCCACGCCGATCGCCACCAGCACCACGCTCGCCGCCGCCAGCCAGGCGCTGGGCGCCGAGGACCACGCCCAGCGTTCCTCGCGTACCACATAGACATTTGCCTGCACCGCCAGCATCAACCCCAGGAACGACAAGGTCCGGAGCCCCGCCAGCTCCAGCTGCCACAAATCCCGCCCGACCAGCAGCAGCGCCGTCACAAAGACCAGCGTGGCGACGCCCAGCGCACCGCCCTCCAGGATGATCCGCCCGACGCGCCAATGCCGCGGATGCGCGCTTGCGACGACCCGGTCGGTGGTGATTGCCATGGTCAGGAAATCGTTGACGATCAGCAGCAGCACCATCAAAAGCGGCGTCAGCACCGCATGGCCTGTCAGCATCAGCCCCAACGCGAGATACAGCACGAACGCAATCTTCCGCACCACCATCGACAGCGTATAGGTGCGGATGCGCGCGAACGCCGCGCGCCCCTCGCGGATCGCATCCAGGATTCCCGCCAGTCCGGGCGTGGTCAACACCAGCCCGGCCGCCGCCTTGGCGACATCGGTCGCGGTGGACACCGCGATCCCCATCTGCGCCTGGCGCAGCGCGGGGGCATCGTTGGTGCCATCGCCACACATACCCACCACCTGGCCGGCGCGCTGGAACAGTTTGACCAGGCGAAACTTCTGTTCCGGAAAAACCCCGGCGAACACGCCATAGGTCCCCGGGGTCTCCAGCTTCTCCAGCGCCGCCGCGCTGCATGCCTCACCCTGGATGCCCACCGCTTGGGCGATCACCGCCGCGGTCTCCGG
>DAHWDR010000038.1:0-4573 GCA_027330745.1 Acetobacteraceae bacterium
AGGCGCGGGCGGGCGCAGACAGGTACCGCCGGTCAGACGGAGACACGCCCCGGACGGGCCTGCCGATCGGCAAGCGCCGCGGGGACCGGTCCGCCCGCCATCCAGTCCAGCAGCACCACCGTATGCACCACCGGCACGCCCGCGCCGGACAATTGCGTGAGGCAGCCGATATTCCCCGCCGCGATCAGATCCGGGGACGTCGCGCGCAACGTGTCCAGCTTGCGCGCCCGTAGCTGCTCCGCGATCTCCGGTTGCATCAGGTTGTAGGTGCCGGCCGAGCCGCAGCACAGGAACGCCTCGGTCGGCTCGCGCACCGCGAAGCCGGCCTTCGCCAGCAATTCCTTCGGCTCGAGCGTGATCTGCTGGCCGTGCTGGAGGCTGCACGCGGCATGATAGGCCACACGCAGCCCGTGCGCGGGGCGCGTCGGTGCGTAGCCGATCCGGGTGAGATATTCGGTGATATCCATAGCCAGCGCCGAGACCCGCGCCGCCTGCGCGGCCAGCGGCGCGGCAGCGCCACGCAACATGAACCCGTAATCCTTCACCACGGTCCCGCAGCCCGAGGCGTTGACGACGATCGCGTCCAGCCCCGCGCCGGCGATTTCCGCGCTCCAGGCGGCCACGTTGGCGCCCGCCGAGGCCAGCGCCGGATCGTGCCGCCCCATGTGATGGGTCAACGCGCCGCAGCATCCCACGCCACGCGCCACCACCACGTCGATCCCCAGCCGCGTCAGCAGCCGGATCGTGGCGGCGTTGATCTCGGGCGCCAGGACCTGCTGCGCGCAGCCGGCGAGCAGCGCCACCCGCCCGCGCCGCGTGCCTTCCGCCGGATACACGCCGGGCGCGGTGGGGGCGGCGGCCGGCAGCCGCGCCGGTGCCAGCGCCAGCATCGCGCGCATCCTTCGGCCCAGCGGATGGCCGCCGGGAAGCAAGCGCGCCAGACCCCGCCCCAACCCAGCCAGGCGCAACGCGGCACGGAAGCGCGAGGGGTACGGCAGCACCCAGGCCAGCACCGAGCGCAGCGCGCGTTCGTGCCATGGCCGGCGATAGCTGCGTTCGATATGGGTCCGCGCGTGATCGACCAGGTGCATGTAATGCACGCCCGACGGGCAGGTGGTCATGCAGGACAGACACGACAGGCAGCGGTCGATATGTTTTGCTTCCAGCGCGCCGGCGGGGCGGCCCGTCTCCAGCATGTCCTTGATCAGGTAGATGCGGCCGCGCGGACTGTCCAGCTCGTCGCCCAGCAGCCGGAACGTGGGGCAGGTCGCGGTGCAGAACCCGCAATGCACGCAGGTCCGCAGCACCTGGTTGGACGCGGCGATGTCGGGATCGGCCAGCTGTGTCTGGGTGAAATGTGTTTCCATCTTGCGCCTATTGCTGATGCCACTGCCGGCGCAGCAGAACCAGCGCCACGGCCAGCCAGAGCAGCGCCAGCGGGAAGCATACCAACGATACCACGGCATACGTCCCCGCGGTCAGGATCTGCACGAACATGATGACGATCGCGCCCGCCATCATCAGGAACCGCAAATCCAGGATCTGATTTCCCATCCGCCCACGCCAGTGCAGGAACGCCAGGATCACGAACGCGACCAGCAGCGGCGGCACGATGGCGAGGGTGGGAACGGCGAGTCCGCTCATTGCCCCGCGACCATCCGCCCCGGGTTGAGAATCCCCGCCGGATCGAACGCCGCCTTCAGCGTCCGGCCGATGCGCACCAGCGGCGCCGGTTCGGGCGGGATCACGGCGACCGCGGCGGCCAGCGGTTCGGGGGCGCGGAACAGCATCCAGGTGCCGCCGGCGGCACGCGCGGCGGCGCAGACGGTTTCGTGCAGCGCTGCCGTCGCCGGCCCGGCGAGCCACACCAGCCCGCCCCCCCAATCCAGGAAGCCGCGCGCCGGCACCGCGGCCAGCACGGCGGGACCGGCGGAAGGCCGCACCGACACCCGCCAGACCGCTTCCTCGGCAGGCGCTGGCGCGGCGGCAAAATCCGCGCCCAGCGGCACGGCGTCGCGGATCGCGCGCCACAACGCGCGCGACGGCGCATCGTCGATCAGCGTGGCGGCACCGAACCCGGCCAGGTCGGCGCGCAGCCGCTCGCGGCGATACGCCACCGAGGGCGCGAAATCCTCGATCCGCGCCAGCGCCACCGGGCCGGTCAAGCCGACCCGGGCCGCCGCCTCGGCCGGCAGGTAAGCCGCGCCGGACACGCCGTAGGGCGAGCCGAGCGCTGCCGCCAGCGCCGCCACCCCAGCCATCGCGTCGCACCCCGTCACCGCGACGGTCCCCACCGCCTCCGGCGCCGGCAGGACTTTCAGCGTCACCTCGGTCAGCACCGCCAGGGTGCCGTGGCTGCCGGCCAGCAGCTTGCACAGATCGAGCCCGGTGACGTTCTTGAGCACCCGCCCGCCGGAGCGGATCAGTTCCCCGCGTCCGTTCACCGCCCGCACGCCCAGCAGATGATCGCGCATCGCCCCCCAGGCGACGCGGCGCGGGCCGGACAGATTCGCCGCCACCATCCCGCCGATCGTCGCCGGCCGATCGACGCCGAACAGGGCGGAGAAATCCGGCGGCTCGGCGATCAGATGCTGGCCGGATTCGGCCAGCGCGGCTTCGATCACCGGAAGCGGCGTGCCGGCACCGGCGCGCAGCACGAGTTCCTTCGGGGAATAGAGGGTGATCCCGGCCAGTGCCGCGACTGAAAGCGTCCGCGCCGCCTGCACCGGGCGCAGCATCGCGGTCTTGGTGGCGTTGCCGGCGATGGCAAGCGGGGCGGTGGCGCCGGCGATGGCGGCGATCAGCGCGGCTTCGTCGGCGGGGAGGAGGCGGTGATCGGCGAGCATGGGCGAAACTAGGGGAAGGGTCCGGGGGGCGGCAAGAGTCGGCGGCTCGGCTGAGGCATCGGGCGGCTGAGGTATCGGGTGGCTCAGGCGTCGGGTGGGTCCAGCGCGGCGCCGAGACGCGCGTCCGCCGCCGCGGCGGTTTGCAGCAGGGCGGGCCAATCATCGGGTGGCGTGCCGCGCGCCAGCATATGCGCGAACACGGCGTAGGGATCGGTTGCGGCGCCGGCTTTGCGCCCCGCCTTGCTCAGCGTGTCGCGGTCGTTGACCCAGGCGTACACAATCACGCGCGCCCGGGAATCGGCGCGGAAGAACAGCCGGAATCGATTGGCGCCGAACTTGGCGCGGAACCAGTGCCGGTGCGCGAGGCCGAGCGTATTGCCCTGGCGGAACGCCGCCGCCAGCGGATCGCGCGGAATCCGTTCCAGCACCAGCGCGGTTAGCGCCGCCAGCAGCTTTGCATCCGCCTTGCTTCGCCAGCGATCCGGATCGGCGCGCTGCGCCCGCGCGACGGCGGCGATAAGCCGTTCGATTTGATCGAGAAACAGCGGATGCGTGCAGAGGCGCCAGCCATGCCGTGCGAGCACCGGCGTGCCCGCGCGCTACAGCCCGACCTCGCCCTCGATCGGGGCATCCGGGTTGGTGGCGCCGATCTCGGCGGCCAGCGCCGCCATGCGTTCGGCGAGGGGCGCGGGGAGCGGGCGGATCGCGTCCGGCCGGGCGATCAGATCGGCTTCCAGCAGGCCGAGGAACGGTGCCAGCGCCGGGTCCGCCGCGTCGTCACGCACCACCGCATGGACGCTGACCCGCCCTGCCTCCACCCGGAACGCGATCCGCCGCCATAGCCGAGCCCGAGCGCCTGGCGCACGGATTTCGGCACCGTGGTCTGGCCCTTGGCGGTGATGGTGCTGATTTCCTCGACAAGCGGCATGGGTGACGCTTTGCGCGGAAAGGGGAGGACCGAATGTAATGCGATTTCCTTACCTTGGCCAGAGGCTTGCCGCGTCTTTTACTCCGCGACCCGGGGGAGCAGCGTCTGCGACTTCCGCGGCAGCCCAGTTGTCGCCCCCGGCGCGCAGCGCCAGACTGGTCCCCCGGCGCGCAGCGCCAAACTGATCTCAACACGGCCGGCCACCGGTCGCAACGCAAGAAGGAAGACGGACCATGGAACCACCGATAGCGCCACGGATCGCAGTGGTCGGCGCCGGCGCGGTCGGCGGCTATGTCGGCGCGGGCCTGGCCGCGGCCGGCCACGACGTCACCCTGATCGACCCCTGGCCCGCCCATGTGGAGGCGATCCGCGCCGGCGGCATGCACCTCTCCGGCATGACCGAGGCGGAAACCCGCATCGTGCGCGTGCCCGCCCTGCACCTGACCGAAGTGCAGGCGCTCGCCCGCCAGCGCCCGATCGACATCGCCTTCGTCGCCGTGAAATCCTACGATACCGAATGGGCGACCCTGATGATCGCGCCCTATCTGTCGCCCGCCGGCGTGGTCGTCTCCCTGCAGAACTGCATCAACGAGGAGCGCATCGCCGCCCTGATCGGCTGGGGCCGCACCATGGGCACGGTGGTGAGCGGCGGCCTGGCGCTCGATCTGTATGAGCCGGCGCATATCCGCCGCACCATGGCGAAGCTGCCGGGCCATACCTGCCTGTATGTCGGCGAGCCGAGCGGGCGGGTCACCGCGCGTGCCCGCGCGCTGGCGGCGCTGCTCGGCGCCGTGGACGG
>DAHWDR010000278.1:0-3978 GCA_027330745.1 Acetobacteraceae bacterium
CCAACGCCGATTCCCACCGCCAGGGCCGCCATCCCGCCGACCGCGCCACGCACGGGATGCGCCACTTGGCTCTGATGGATCACGCGCACCTCTCCTCGACTCCGGGAACGCTTCTATCGGCGGCTCGGTCCATCTTGGAAAGCGATTGTTTGCTATACCGTCCATCACCAGATATGATGGCACGCATGGACGCCGCCGATTTGCGCCTGTTCGAATCCGTCGCCCGCCTGGGCGCGATGAGCCGTGCGGCGACCGAGCTCCACACCGTGCAATCCAACGTCACCGCCCGTATCCGTGCGCTGGAGATGGCGCTCGGACAGCGATTGTTCCTCCGTCATGCCGACGGGGTAACCTTGACCGAGGCTGGCGCCCGCCTGCTGCCCTATGCGCGGCGCATCCCCGGCTTGCTGGCCGACGCCGCGCGCGCCGTCCGCGATGACGGCACGCCGCGCGGCGCGCTGACGATCGGCACGCTTGAGACCACCGCCGCGCTGCGCCTTGCGCCCCTGCTGGCGCGCTATGCCGGTGCCTGGCCCGAGGTCGATCTGGCGCTGCGGCCCGGCACCACCGCCGAGCTGATCGCGATGGTGCGGGAGGGCGCGGTCGATGGCGCCTTCGTCTGCGGCCCCGTCGCCGACCCGGCGCTGGAGGCACGATGTGTGTTCCGCGAGGAACTGGCGGTGCTGGCCGCGCCCGGAACCGCCTCCATCGCTGCCGCGCTGGCCGGACCGGCGCCGCGGATCGTCGTGCTGCGGGCCGGCTGTTCGTACCGCCAGCGGCTGGAAACCGTGCTGTTGCGCCGTGGCATCCCGACGCCCCGGCTGATGGAGTTCGGCACGCTGGAGGCGATCTTCGCCTGCGTGTCCGCCGGGCTTGGGATCACGCTGCTGCCGCGCGCGCTGGTGGGCGGGGTCTGCGCCCCCGGCCGGGTCGCGGTGCTGGCGCTGCCGCCGGCCGAGGCCATGGTGGACACCGTGTTCCTGCGTCGCCGCGACGGTTTCGTCCCGACCGCGCTGGCGGCATTCCTGCGCCTGACGGAGCAGCATTCCGACCGCGATCGCGCTGCCTGATTCCAGAAAACCATGCCAATCCTTGCGGCGAAGTTTCGTGTGCGCGTTCGCTTTGCATTTCGGTCTTTGAACCGTGCGATGGCCGATCCGGCTAAACCGCGATAGCATCGTGGCAGCGCCGCCGCGGGAGAATGCGCGATGACCGAAGAAACCCTGGGAATCGGCCTCCATTTCGAGGACCTGCCGCTCGGCCGGCGCTTCCGCACCATCGGCCGCACCCTGACCGAAGCCGACCTGGTGGGCTTCATCGGCGTCACCGGCATGACCGAAATCCTGTTCACCAATCAGGAATTCCTGGCCCAGGAAAGCGCGATCGCCCGCCGCGTGGTGCCCGGCGCGATGGTCTATGCCTTCGCCGAGGGGCTGTTGGTCCACGCCACGATGCAGCACACCGGCCTTGCGTTCCTCGACATGCAGCTCACCGTCCATGCCCCGTGCTGCGTCGGCGACACGATCCATGTGCGCTGCGAGGTCATCGAGGCGCGTCGTTCGCGGTCCCGTCCCGGGCGCGGCCTGGTGCGCACCCGCAATGACGTGACGAAATCCGACGGCACGGTCCTGCTGACCTATACGCCGCTGCGGATGATCCGCGCGCGCGCCGGCGGGGGTTAACCCGGCGCTAACCTTGCCGGCGCCAGAATCCGGGGCGCGAAGATGAGTTACGAAAAGCATACAAAAATAGTCGTGGCATTCGTTCCCACCTTGCGCCACACTCTGCCCGTCTCGCAGTGGAGCCGCTCATTTCCAGCCTCGCCGATCCCCCAGTAACCACCCCGCCGCGGCCCGAGGTCAGCCTCGTCTTCGGTCCCGGTCTCGGCGAGCTGTTCCGTCTGCAAACCCGGATCCTGCGCGCCATGGCCGGCGGTGAGCCCGCGCCCGCGCTGGCCGAGGAACTTTGCGCCTTCCTGCGCCGTTACGCCGGGGACCGGATCGTGTCGATCCACCGGCTGGGGGCGGACGGACGGCTCCACCCGGTCATGGTGCTGGGCGCCGAGCCGGCACTGGCCGCGGTGTTCGGCGGTCTGATCCCGGGCCCGCATGGCGGCTCCTGCGGCGCGGCAATCCACACCGGCGCGCCGGTGCTGGTGCGGGATGCACGCACCGATCCGGTCTGGGCCGAACTGCGCGAGATCGTGGCGCGCTGGGGGATCCGCTCCTGCTGGTCGCAGCCGGTGTTCCAGGGCGGGCGCGCGATCGGCACCGTCGCCATCACCGGGCGCATGCCGGGTGCCCCCACCGCGTCGATGCTGCGCCTGCTGGAACAGGCCGCCGCGATCGCCGGCAGCATCCTGCAACTGCACGATCTGCAGGAAGCGCAGCGTCTGCAAGCCGATCGGCTGTTGCGGCTGTCCGGGTTCAACGCCATGCTGGCGCAAGTGAACGCGCTGGCCGCCTCCCGCCCCGATGAGGCGGCGCTGTACGACGGGATCTGCCGCATCGCGATCGAGCAGGCGGGATTGCGCCTGGTCTGGATCGGCGCGCCGGATGCCGCCGGCGTGTTCCACCCCGCCGCCGCTTCGGGCGCGACCGGGTTTCTGGACCACATCCGCGTCACCGCCGATGCCACCAGCGCCGAAGGGCGCGGCCTGTCCGGCACCGCCTGGCGCGAGCACCGCACCGTAGTCCGCCAGCGATTTGCCGCCGACAACATGCTCGCCCCCTGGCTCGCCCAGGCGCAGCGCTTCGGCCTCGGCGCCGGCGCCGCGCTGCCGCTGATGCTGCGCGGCGCCCCGCGCGCGGTGCTGCATCTCTACGCCGGGCAGGAAGGCGTGCTGGACGCCGAACTGATCCGGCTGGCGGAGGAACTCGCCGTCGATATCGGCCGCGCGCTTGAGGCGATCGATCAGCAGCGCCATCTCGACCGGCTGCAAGCGCTGCACAGCGCGCTGCTGACCGAGGGCGAGGTGCTGCTCCAGGCGCGCAGTGAGACCGAGATGCTGCACCGCACCTGCGAGCATCTGGCCCGCAGCGCGCTGTTCCACCTCGCCTGGGTCGCCCGTCCCGACGCGGACGGCATGATGCGCCCGCTGGCCGGCGCCGGCGTGGGCATGGCGCGGCTGCTGCGGGAGCGGTTCGCGCTGGATGACGATCCGCCGGCGCTGATCGTGCGGGCCTGGCGGGAGCAGTGCAGCCACATTCGCGACGACCTCTACAGCGACCCGTCGCTGGCCCGCTTCCGCGCCCTGTTCGAGGAGGAAAACTGGCACTCCGCGGCGATGCTGCCGATCCGGCGCGGCGGTGAGGTGTTTGCCATCCTGGCCCTCGGCTCCCCGATCCCCGATTTGTTCAAGGCCGACGTGCTGGCGCTGTGCCAGCGGATCGCCCAGCTGCTCGGCCGCGGTCTCGACGAATTCGACCTCAAGCAGACGGTGGAGCACGAGCGCGGCCGGCAATTCCACCTGGCCCGCCACGACAAGCTGACCGGCCTGCCCAACCGCCTGTTGTTCGAGGAGCATCTGGGTCTTGCCCTGGCCCGCGCCCGGCGTCGCGACGCGCCGCTCGCGGTTTGTGTGCTGGATCTCGACGATTTCAAACCGATCAACGATCGCTGGGGCCATCCCGCCGGCGACCGGTTGCTGCGCGACGTGGGGCTGCGCCTGCATGCGGCGCTGCGGCGGACCGATCTGATCGCTCGCCTGGGCGGGGACGAATTCGCCCTCGCGCTGGAAGAAACCGGTGGCACCGACGCGCTGGCCGCCTTGCTCGACCGGCTCGCCGCGACGATGGAAGCGCCGTTCGACCTGGCCGAAGGCCCGGTCCATGTCGGTCTCAGTATCGGCGTCGCGATGTTCCCCGCCGACGGCGAAGACCCCGACCTGCTGCTGCGCCGCGCCGACGCGGCGCTGTACCGCGCCAAGGCCGTCAAGGCCGGGCGCGGCCGCAGCTGGCAGCGCTGGGATGACGGCGC
>DAHWDR010000009.1:0-5875 GCA_027330745.1 Acetobacteraceae bacterium
GCCAGCCCCGCCGCGTCCAGCCCCAGCGGCTTCAGCGCCGATCCGGTCAACGCCCGCCCGCTCACCCCCAGCCGCGCCCGCAGTCCCGCGCTCCCCAGCCGAGGCCCCCCGAACGCGCGCGCCATCGCCTCCGGCAGCGCAACGTCGATCAAGGTCACGTCGGGATGCAGCGAGCTGTTGCCGAACAGCATGTTCAGCAACTGCCCGGCATCCCCGCCCACCGTCGCCGCCGCCAGCCCGATCCGCGCATCGGCGACGCCGCCGCCGCGGTCGGTGATCTCCAGAACCTCGCCCAGCATTTCGGCCAGGATGTGCGGCTCGGCCACGGCTTCGGGCGGCATCTCGATGCTTTGTTCCACCGCGATCGCGCGCGCGCGCGCAGCGGGGTCCGCGGCGCGGATGCGGTAGGTGGCGATCAGCCGCGCGGTCATCGCTCGGGCATGGCCGGCGCCAGCCGCCCGCCCTGGCGCAACGGGGCGATGCGGCGCGCCAGGCCGGTGGCGTCGTCGGTTTCCACGAACACACCGCAGATCGTGGCGGGGCCTTCGGCCGGGGCCAGGCGCTCGCCCGGCATCTTGCGCCAGAAGCGGATCGCGGCCGGTTCCTTCACCATGCCGATCACGCTGTCATAATCGCCCGACATCCCGGCGTCCGACTGGAACGCGGTGCCGCCGGGCAGGATCTGCGCATCCGCCGAGGGGCAATGCGTGTGCGTGCCGACCACCAGCGAGATCTGGCCGTCGAAACTATGCGCATACGCCATCTTCTCGCTGGTCGCCTCGGCATGGATATCGGCCAGGATCGCGCTCACGGTGCCGCCCAGGCGGTATTTGGCCAGCAGTTCCGCGGTGGCGCGGAACGGGCAGTCCATCGCATCCATGAACAGCCGGCCCATCGCCTGCAGCACCAGGGCGCGGCGGCCATCCGCCAGGTCCACCGTCACCGCGCCGGCGCCGGGCGTGCCGGGCGGGCAGTTCAGCGGGCGCAGCAGGCGCGGGTGGTCGGCGATATAGGGGATGATCTCGCGCCGGTCCCAGGCGTGGTTGCCCAGGGTCAATACGTCCGCGCCGGCGGCGAACAGGGTCTCGGCCATGTCGGGGGCCAGGCCGAAACCGTGCGAGGCGTTCTCGGCGTTGACCACGATCAGATCGAGCGCCAGCGCGGAGCGCAATCCGGGCAGCGCGGCGGCGACGGAGTCGCGGCCGGACCGGCCAACCACGTCGCCAAGGAACAGGATGCGCATCGCCGCGCTAACCCGCGCCGGCGGCGAATCGTTCCGCCAGCTCGGCCAGACTGGTGCAGCGCAGATCGTAGCGCACGCCCGGCGGGGGCGGCGCGGTGGCGCCACCGGGCGCGCCGCCGCGCCGGTCGATCCAGACGGCGGCAATCCCGGCCGCATTGGCCGGCGCGTGATCGTGAAACAGGCTCTGCGCCACATGCAGCAGCCGGTCGGGCGGAATGGCGAACGCCGCGACGCGATCCAGCAACGCCGCGAAATTGCGCGGATCGGGCTTGTAGCTGCCGATATCCTCGGCGGTCAGGACCGCGTCGAAGGTCACGCCCAGCTTGGGCAGCGTCGCCGCGAATCCGGCGCGATCGACATTGGACAGGATCACCAGCCGCCGCCCTTGGCCCAGCACGCGCAGCGCCGCGACGGTATCGGCGAACACCGGCCAGTCGGCGATGGCGGCGGCGAAGGCGCGGTCGGCGGCCGGGTCCGGGGCCACGCCCCAGGCGCGCGACAGACCGGCATGGACCGTCTCCAGCACGCGCGAGTAGGGCGGCGCGGGGGTGGCGTGCTCGGCCTCGGTCTCCAGCCGGGCGAAGGCGGCGAGTGCCGCTTCGCGCGTGACCGGATGCGGGGCGCGGGCCAGCAGCGGCGCCAGCGCGGTCCAGATCCCGGTTTCCCAGTCGATCAACGTGCCGAAGCAATCGAAGCTGAGCACCGCGACGTTGCGCAAATCCATCGTCACCATCCCTCCGCGGCCAGCCGCGCGAGCCAGGTCCGCACGCCCCTGGCATCGGTGAATACTTCCGGCACGTACAGCCCGACGCCGCCGGCGGCGCGGGCGGCGGCGATCGCGTCCTGATCGGTGACGTCATCGCCCGCGAATACCGGGATCCGGCCGGCGAAGCGCGGCAGCGCCATCACGGCAGCCAGCGCGGTGCCCTTGTCGGCCCCGCGTGGGCGCAGTTCCCATGCCATCCGCGCGGAGACCAGGGTGAAGGCATGATCCTGCGCCACCAGCGCCGCCAAGGCCGCGCCCAGCGCCGGGCCGGCGGATGGCGCGCGGCGATAATGCAGCACGAAGCCATGCGGCTTGGCTTCCAGCAGCGCGCCCGGATGGGCGGCCTCCAGACGCGACGCGGTCGCGCGCCAGGCGGCGGGCGGGGAGGGGAGGGACGCGCGCTGCTCCGGCGCGCCAGCGGCTTGGCGCAAGGTGGCGCCGTGTTCGCCGGCGATCGCGGTGGCGGTGTCGGGTAGCAGTGCGGCCACTTCGGCGGCCGGACGGCCGGAGATCAGGGCGAGGGCGCCATCCAGACGATCGCGCAGGGCGCGCAGGTGATCGAGCAGTTCCGGCGGCACCACCACCTGGTCCGGGGTGGCGGCGAAATCCAGCAGCGTGCCGTCAACATCCAGCAGCAAGGCCATGCGCGCGGGCGCTGGCAGGGCCGGTAGCAGGGACGGCGGGTTCATGCCGCGCAGCCGCGCACGCGCAGGCTGTAGATCGGGTCCTGGAACATTGCCAGCGCGGGTTCGCTGCGCAGATTCCAGCGCGCGAACGGGGTCGGGCCGCCGGTGATGCTCAGAAACGCCGCGGCGTCTCCCGGCATGTCGGGGGGGCGCACTACGCAGGCTTGCACGGTCACCGACAGGGTTCCGATCTTCACGGTCTGCCCGACCGGGATCGTGAGGGTGCGGGTGGCGGCGGAGATCTTGTTGATCACCAGCAGCCGCGCGGCGGGCCGTGGCAGCCAGGTATCGGGCAGCTTCGTGCCGGCGGATGCGGCGGCGCCCGTACCAGGGGATGTGCCAGGGGATGTGCCAGGGGATGTGCCAGGGGATGTACCAGGGGATGTACCAGGGGATGTGCCCGGGGATGCCGCCTCGGTTGGGGCGGGTGTTGCACCGGTCGCAGCTGACGTTGGCGCCGCGGGACCCGATGTGGGCGCGGTCGCCGGAATCGGCGCGGGGGTTGTCGCCGGAATCGGCGCGGGCGCGGTCGCCGGAATCGGCGCGGGCGCGGTCGCCGGAATCGGCGCGGGGGTTGTCGCCGGGGTCGGTGTGGGCGACGTCGCTGGACTCGGTGTGGGCCAGGTCTCCGGCAATGGCGCCGGGGACGCTTGCGGCAACGTTGCGGCGGGCAGCGCCGGTGCTGGCGCGATTCCTGTGGGTGTCACCACGTTCGGCAGCGGAGGCAGCGGCGTCGCAACGATCGGACCCGATCCTGGTTGCGCCACCACCGGTGGCAGGGTCCGGGTTTGTGCAACGGCCCCGCCGGCGCCCACCAGCATTGCGCTCGCCGCCATCGCGCCCGCCAGCATGGGGGCGGCCAGCAGCGTGGCCGCCCGGATCATTTCGGACCCGCCGCCGGTCCTGACGCCGGTCCTGCTGCCGCTCCCGCTGCTGCCCCTGGCGCTGCCCCCGCTACTGCCCCTGGCGCTGCCCCCGGCGCCGGCCCGCCCTTGCCCAGCGCGCTGACCATGCTGGTGGCGCTGAAGATGAACTTGCCCAGCAGATTCTCGATGCTGACCGTGCCCTGGGTGATGGTGATCGCCTGCCCAGGGGTCAGCATCGTGTTGCTGGCGCCGGGGTCGATCGCCAGATACTCGCCGCCCAGCAGACTCTCGGACGAGACGGTGGCGCTGCTGTCCTTGGGCAGTCGAATGTCTTTTTCCAACGTGATCGCGACATTGGCCAGATAGGTCTGCGGATCGATGGTCTCGCTGGCCACGCGGCCCACGTCCACGCCGGCCAGCCGCACCGGGGCGCCGACCGACAGGCCGGCGATGTTGTCGAAGCGCGCGAACAACGTGTAGCCGGCGCCGATTCGCTTCTGGCCGGAATGGGCCAACGCGTAAAACAGGAAGCCGAACGCCACCGCGAGGACCGCGAATCCGGTCAGCAGCTCGGCGCTGTTACGGCGCGGCATCGGCGGCCCCGGGGCGCGCGGGCGGCTGATCGGGGGACCAGGCCTGGTAATCGCCGGTGGCGCGCGCCCGTGTGCCCCCTTGGTAGTCATGTCCGGGCGGGCGGTACCCCGTTTCGGTGCCGGTGGCATTGGCCAGATGCGGGCGCTGCCACGGGCGGCGCGCGGCAACCGGCAAGGGCTGATCGGTGGTGTGGTGCAGCCAGGCGTGCCACTCGGGCGGCACCGCCGAGGCTTCGGGCACCCCCGCATAGATCACCCAGCGACGGGCCGGCGCGCGGCGGTCAACGTAATAGGTGTTGCCGTCCGCATCGCTGCCGATGCGCCGGCCGTGCAGCTTGGTATGCAGCCAGGTGCCGATGGAGGTCATGGCCGCGGATATACGCAGTCCGGGCCGGAGGGTCCAGATGCGCGGCGCTCGCGGCGCGCGACGGATGCGCGCCACGCCGGGCTGCCATGATATTTCACATAATCGTGGTGGTGACGGAAAATCGGCCATAATTCGGACAGAGGCGGAGACCATTCACTGCCTGACGATAGGTCCGGGGAGAGCGGCGGCGCGCCGCTCGCCCGGGGGGACGATTCGCGCCGCGGCGAATGAGAGCGAGCGACATGGCAAGTCAGACGGTGCACGGCAAACTGATCCCCCTCGGCCCCGACGACGACATCATCCGAAAGACCGAACTCATCATCAGCGGCGTGCTGCGCGGCGGCGTGCTGCTCAGCGTGGCGATCATCCTGGGCGGAATTTCCTGGTTCTACGCCCTGACCCTGACCGGCCATCTGCCCCATCCCAGCTTCCCCGATACCCTGCCCGGGGTCTGGCACGGCGTACTGGCCCTGGATCCGCCGGCGGTGATCGTGGTCGGCCTGCTGGTGCTGCTGGCCACGCCGGTGATGCGGGTCGCCGTGTCGATCATCGCCTTCGCACTGGAGGAAGACCGCACCTACGTCATCATCACCACCCTGGTGCTGGCGATCCTGTTGTTCTCGATCTTCGGCATCGGCGCCTGGCTGGGCAACCCGGAGCCGGCGATGGTGCAGGACGGCACCCTGCCGTTCTTCTTCTTCGTGCTGGCAAGCTCGGCCTTCGCCGGGTTCGTGGGCGCGCTGGTGGGCCTCGGCGGCGGCGTGTTCATCGTGCCGATCCTGACGCTCGTGTTCCATGTCAGCTTCACCGCCGCGATCGGTGCCTCGATCGTCTCGGTCATCGCCACCTCGTCGGGCGCGGCGGCGGCCTATGTGAAGGACCGCATGACCAACCTGCGCGTGGGTATGTTCCTGGAGGTGGCGACCACCACCGGGGTGATCTGCGGCGCGCTGCTGTCCACCCTGCTGGACCCCACCATCCTGTTCATCGTGTTCGGGGTGGTGCTGCTGATCTCGGCCCTGCCGCTGATCCTGCGCATGGGGGAGGAACTGCCGCAGGGTGTGGCCAACCACAAATGGGCCGAGACGCTGCATCTGCCCGGCAGCTATCCGGACCGGCGCACCCATCAGGACGTGGCGTATCACGTCGCGCATATCCGCTGGGGCTTCAGCATGACGTACGTGGCCGGGATGATCTCCGGCCTGCTCGGCATCGGCAGCGGCACGTTCAAGGTGCTGGCGATGGATACGGCGATGCGGCTGCCGATGAAAGTGTCCACCACCACCAGCAATTTCATGATCGGCGTGACCGCGGCGGCCTCGGCCGGGATTTTCTTCCAGCGCGGCGATATCGA
>DAHWDR010000033.1:0-2530 GCA_027330745.1 Acetobacteraceae bacterium
ACAGTTTCAAGCAGATCGAGATCATCATGGCGACCGAGGAACGCTGGGGGATCCGCTTCTCCACGCGCGATCTGGACGGGCTGCGCTGCGTGGGCGATCTGATCGCGGTGGTGGCGGCGAAGGGGAAGTAGCGGCGGCTACGCCAGGCGCGCGGCGTTGACGCAGAGCGCGAGCCAGGTCTCCAGCGCCAGGTCGTGGGCCGAGGCGAGCGGGGCGAAATGCTCGATATAGCCGCAGAGCAGCCCCTCTGGCGTGACGCGCACGGTGCCGGGCGGGTGGTCGGGGTCGGCCGGCAGGACGCCGAGCAGGCTTGTGGCGGGGTTGTGGCGGCGCAGCGCGGCCAGCACCGCGAGCAGTTCCGCCTCGGTGAGCGGTTGGTTGCGTTTGATGACGAAGATCTTGCGGCCCTCGGCCAGGTCTTCGAGCAGTTTGCGGCGCAGGAAGCGCAGCCGGGTGGCCTGGCGGTCGATCAGTTCGGATTCCACGACGTCGGTGGGGTTGAGGAAGGTGTGGAAGGTCAGCGCATAGGCGCGGTCGTCGATCAGGTATTCGGGATGGCCGCCGCCTTCGATGCGAAAGCTCATGTTGGACGGATCGCCGATGCCGTCGAAGCCGGCATCGAGACCGCGCACCAGTTCCGCCGCCGTGATCGCGGACCAGCGCAGCAGGCCGAGCGGCTCGGCGCCGCAGCGGCGCTGCACCAGGCCGAATTCGCAGTTGTCGCCCAGGCTTTCGAAGCGGAGCAGGAATTGTTCGGCCGGTAATCCGGTCAGGCGGCCAAGATCGGCGGGCGTGACAGGCTGGTTGGGGAGCAGGCGGACCGGGGCCGATGCGGCGGGAAGCGGGGCGAGGCGGAGGAGGCGGAAGCAGAACCCGAGCGGCCTGGTGTCGTCGGGATGGCCGAAGCGGGTCGGCGGGGTGGCGTCGGGATGGAGGAAGGTGACGCGCACCGGCCCCGGGCTGGTGCAAAACGCGGCGGGAATGCGCCAAAGCACGGTGCGCCGATCGCCGAACGTGGCGCGGCCGATCACATTGCCGCGGACCAGCGCGGTCAGACGCTGCTCCGGCAGGGTCGGCGCGTGGGTGTAGGGGGCGAGCGTCAGTTCCAGGGCCCAATCGGTCGCGTCGCCGGGGTTTTCCAGCCAGAACTCGCTTTCGGGGCCGATCGCCCAGCGATACCCGGATTCCGGGCCGGACCAGCCGACGCCCAGATGGTTCTGGTCGTTGCCGTCCTGGCCGAAGCGGATATGCAGCCGGTCGGTCACGGGCGCGGCTCCTTCGGGCGATGCCGGATCGTCGCGGCGGCGGGGTTGGGGCGGGCAGCATAGCCGCGCGGGAGCGGCGCGGGAACCGGTGCGGCGGAGCGCGGCCGGGCGCGCGGGCCGGGGCGATGGCGGCGCAGGCGGGGCCGGGGCATGCTGGCGCGGTTTCGCTGACAGGAAAGGCTCCGCCCATGACCGGCTCGATTCGCATCGGCATGTTGACGCCGTCGTCCAACACCGCGCTGGAGCCGATCAGCCAGGCGATGCTGGCCGGGCTGGACGACGTGACGGTGCATTTCTCCCGCTTCCCGGTGACCGAGATCGCGCTGTCGGAACGCGCGCTGGCGCAGTTCGACGACGCGAAGTTGGTGGACGCGGCCGGGCTGCTGGCGCATGCCAGGATGGACGCGATCATGTGGAACGGGACGTCGTCGGGCTGGCTGGGGTTCGCGGCCGACCAGCGACTCTGCGCGGCAATCACGGCGGCGACCGGCATCCCGGCCGGGACGTCGATGCTGGCGCTGAACCAGGCGCTGGCGGCGGGCGGGGCGCGGCGGATCGGGTTGGTCAGCCCGTATCTGGACGCGGTGCAGGCGCGGATCGTCGATCATTACGCGGCGCTGGGGTTTGCTTGCGCCGGCGAACGCCATCTGGGGCTGGCGGATAATTTCTCGTTCGCCGAGGTGGCGCCGGACATGATCGCCGGCATGATCCGTGCGGTGGCGGCGGAGCGGCCGGACGCGATCGCGGTGATCTGCACCAATCTGCGCGCGGCACCGCTGGTGGCGGCGCTGGAGGCCGAGCTTGGGATCCCGATCTACGACACCGTGGCCACCGCGGTATGGTCCGGGCTGCTTCTGGCCGGGGCGGACCCGGCGCGCGTGACCGGCTGGGGACGGTTATTCGCCTCCGGCTGAGCCGGCGCCGACTCGCTTTTCAAACGGAGACGCTAGTGTCCTGCGTCCTTGATTTAGCGGTTGATCTCTGAATCGATGCTTCCGGGAAGCCTGGAGCGACGGCCAGATCGCCGAGGCGCTGGATACCAGCCTCGACACCATCGCGCGCACGCGCCAGCAACTGGTCGAGGGTGGGATCGACGCCGCGCTGACCCGCAAGCAGTCCCCCAACTCCGCCAGAAAGCGCATCTTCGACGGTGCCGCCGAGGCCAAACTTATCGCGCTCGCCTGTTCCGCGCCGCCCAAGGGGCGCAAGCGCTGGACGCTGACGCTGCTGGAAACCGCCGTGGTGGAACTGAACATCGTCGATCG
>DAHWDR010000053.1:0-23687 GCA_027330745.1 Acetobacteraceae bacterium
AAGGGATCGCGCTGTCGCGCCGGCGGATCACCTTGTCCACCTCCGGCGCGGTGCCGATGATGGATCGCGCCGGCGCCGAGCTTGGCGTGAACCTCGCCGTCTCCCTGCACGCGGTGCGCGACGAACTGCGCGACGAACTGGTCCCGCTGAACCGGAAATACCCGATCGCCGAGCTGCTGGCCGCCTGCCGCCGCTACCCCGGCGCGTCCAACGCGCGGCGGATCACGTTCGAATATGTCATGCTGCGCGGGATCAATGACAGCCTGGCCGAGGCGCGCGAACTGGTCCGGCTGATCGCCGGGCTGCCGGCGAAGGTGAACCTGATTCCGTTCAATCCCTGGCCCGGTTCGGCTTATGAAACCTCCTCCCCGGCGGCGGTCGCGCGGTTTGCCGAGGTGGTGATGAACGCCGGTTTCTCCGCCCCCGTCCGCGCCCCGCGCGGACGCGAGATCCTGGCCGCCTGCGGTCAGTTGCGGACCGCGGCCGGGAGCTGATCCCGCCCGCGGCCGGAACCGGCGGATCGGTTGCCCTGCTCGGCTCCCAGCCGGCAACCCCGCCTGCATTCGCATTCCATTAAGACACGCAAGCGCATGATGGTCCGCCAGCCCCCGACCGGCCAGCCCCCGGAGCATGATGCGCGAGCCTGCCGCCCCGCCCATGATCCTGCCGGCGCCGCCCAATCCGGCGCCGCCACCCTCGGCGCGCGCCCTGTTCGCCGTGCTGCGCCGCCGGCTCGCCGCGTTTCTGGCCTGCGCCACCCTGATCCCCGCCCTCGCCGCGCTGGCGCTGCACCGGCTGCCCCCGCGCTACACCGCCACCGGCACGCTGATCTACGAACCCGACGCCTTCAAGCCGCGCCAGATGCAAAGCATCCTGCGCACCGGGCGGATCACCGCCGCGGTCATGGCCAGCCAGGCCCAGGTGCTGTCCGGTCTGCGCCTGATCGAACCGATGGCCGCGCGGCTGCATCTGTTCCGCGACCCCGCGTTCAACCCCGCGCGCCGCCGCCCCGGGCATCTGGCGCGCGTGTGGAACTGGCTGCGCGCGCGCTTTGCCCGCGCCCCCCCCATCCCGCCCCCGGTCCGGCAAAATCGGACCGGGCCGGGGCTGGACCCCGACCGCGATCAGGTCCTGCTGGCGATCCAGCGCGCGCTGATCGTCCACCCGGTCGGCGCTTCGCGCGTGCTGTCGGTGTCGTTCACCGCCGATGATCCGGTGCTGGCCGCGGCGGCGGTGAACACGCTGATGGACATCTACATCCGCGGCACGCTGGGGGCGAAATACCGCGCCGTGCACAAGGCACGCACCTGGCTGGAAACCCGGGCCGCCAGCCTGCGCTTCCAGGTGCACCGCGCCGCCGATCGCATCGCCGCCTACCGCGCCCGCGCCGGCCTGGTGCGCGGCGTGCGCGCCGGGCTGGACACGGAACAGATCTCGCATCTGACCGCGATGCTGGGCGAGGCCCGCGCCGCGCTCGCTGCCGCCCAGGGCCGGCGGGATGCGGCCAGCAATGGCGCGGCGGCGGCGATCGCGCCCAGTGTCGCCCGCCTGCGCGCCGAGCGCGAGGCGATGGCGGCCGCGCTGCAATCGCTGCTGACCCGGCTCGGTCCCAACCATCCGGACGTGCTGGCGCTGCGGCAGCAACTGGCCGCGACCACACGCGCCGTCGCCACCGAAACCGCCCGGGTCCAGGCCGCGACCGCAGCCGGGGTGGCCGCCGCCCGCCAGCGCGTGGCGGCGCTGCGGACCGATCTGATCCACGCCCGCGCCGGGATCGACCGCAACGCCCGCGCCGAGATCACGCTGCGGGCGATGGAGCGGGACGCAGCGGTGAAGCGGACGCTGCTGGTGCGGATCCTGGAGCGGTTGCAGGAGCTTGGCCAGCAGGCTGCGGTGGAAGTGCCGGACGCGCACGAGGTCTCGCTGGCATTGCCGCCGATCGCGCCGAGCTTCCCGCGCACTGTGCCGTTGCTCGCCGCCGCGATCGCCTTCGGCATGCTGTTCGGATTGTTCGCGGTGTATCTGCTGGAACTGACCGACACCACGCTCCCCGGGGGGCTGCCGGGGAGCGAGGCGGTGCGCGCCGCGCTGCACCGGCCCTGCGTGGCGCTGATCCCGGAAGTGCGCCGCCGCCGCCTCGGCCGGCTACGGGTGGAGGATTACGTCGCGCTGCGGCCCTTGTCGGCCTTCGCCGAACAACTGCGCGGGCTGCGCGCCGCGCTGTGGCTGAGCGGCGAGCGCCCGCGCGCGATCGCCATCACCGCCGCGCGTCCGGCCGAGGGCAAGACCACGGTCGCGCTCGCGCTGGGCCGGTCCGCGGTGCTCAGCGGGGAACGGGCGATCCTGCTCGATTGCGACTTGCGCCATCCGGCGATCGCCGGGTTGCTCGGCAGCGCGGGCCATGCCGGGCTGGCCGATTATTTGCGTGGCGACGCGCGCTGGGACGAGGTCGTCGGGAAGGACCCGTTAACTTCTCTGGCCTATGTAGGGGCCGGCACCACCGGCGCCGACGGCTTCGGCCTGTTCCTGTCGGAGGCGATGCTGGGCCTGATCCAACGCCTGCGCGAGGAGTTCGACCTGGTCCTGCTCGACACCCCGCCCGCCCTGGCAATGAGCGACACGCGCGTGATCGCGCGGATCGCCGATGCCACCGTGCTATGCGCGCGCTGGCGCCGCACCCCGCGGGAGGTCGTGCGGGCGGCGATCGAGCTGCTTGAGGAATCCCAGGCCGCGGTGGTGGGCGTGGCGCTGACGCGGGTGGATGCGCGCGATCACGCGCGATCCGGCTATGGCGATGCGGCGATGGTCGATCCGCGTTCGAACCGGTACGTGACCGAATGAGCGGCGCGATCGCAACCTTGGGCGGCGCCGGGGCGCTGGGTGGGGCCAAGGCATGCGGCGCCTGGCCGGGGAGCACGATACGCCCGCGCATCGGCTGGCGCGCGCTGGGGCAGCACGCGGCGGCCTCCGTGCTGCTGATCTGGCCGGCGCTGTGGAACGGGTATCCGTTGGTGTTCTCCGATACCGGGACTTATATTTCGCAGGCGATCCAGCATTATCTGGGCTGGGACCGCCCGGCTTTCTACAGCCTGTTCCTGCTGGCGCTGCATGGCTGCGTGACCACCTGGCCCGCGATCCTGGCGCAAGGCGCGATCGCCACGCTGATCGTCTGGCGCGTGGCCGCGCTATGCGGCGTCGGCGGCGCGCGCGCGCGGGCGTGGCTGCTGGGCGGGCTGGCGGTGGCCTCGCCGCTGCCGTATTTCGTCGCACAGCTGATGCCTGATGTGTTCACGCCGCTGATGGCGCTGGCAATCGCGATGCTGGTGTTGCGGCCCGAGGCATTGACCGGGCCGGAGCGGTGGATTGCCGCCGGGTTCGTTTCTTTCGCAATGGCGGCGCATCTGTCCAACCCGCCGATCGGCGTGGCGCTGATCGTGGGGCTCGGTGCCGGACGGCGATGGCTGGGCGCGCGCGCGCCGCTGACGCGCGCCGACAGGGGCCGGCTGGTGGCGGCGCCGGCGCTGGCGCTGGCGGCGCTGATCGGGGCGAATCTGGCCGCCCATGGGCGCGCCGCGATCGCGCCTTACGGCAACGTCTTCCTGCTGACCCGGGTGATCTATGACGGCCCGGGCCGCGACGCGCTGATCCGCGACTGCCCGCGCCCCGGCTGGCGACTATGCCGCTTCGCCGCGCGGCTGCCCGCCAGCGCGGACACGTTCCTGTGGTCCGATCGCGGCCCGATCGTGCGCGCCGGCGGAGCCGAACGGATCAGCCGCGAGGCCGACGCCATCATCTGGGCCGGGGTCAGCGCCGAACCCGGGCGGGAATTGCAAGCGATGCTGCGCAACACCTGGCGCCAGGCCACGCTGTTCCGCGCCGGCGACGGGCTGCACCCCTGGCCCGCCACCGTCACCCCCTGGATCGACCGCGACTTCCCTGCCTTCGAAGCGCGCGCCTATGCCCATGCCCGCCAGACCGAAGGAAAATCGGTGCTGCCCGCCTGGCTCGCGCGCGTCCAGGACCTGACCGCGCTGGCCGCACTGGCGCTGTGTCTGGGGCTGCTGCCGGGGGCGCTACGGCGGCGGCGGCTGTCGGGCGGGGTGATCGTGGCCATGCTGCTGACCCTGGCGCTGAACGCCGCCGTCACCGGGGCGCTATCCGGCCCGCATGCGCGCTACCAAAGCCGGGTCATGTGGCTGCCGTTGCTGGCGGCGATGCTCGGCGCCGCCGAAGCGGTCCGGGATCGGCGGCAGGGGCCGGCATGACCCGGCGCGGCTGATCCGTGGCGCGCATCGCCGCCGCCGTCATCTGGTCGGCGGCCGAGGCGGCGGGCGCGGCTGGGTTCGCCTTCGTCTCGGGATTCGTGGTGGCGCGGCTGGTCGGGCCGGCCGCGTTGGGCCTCGGCACCGCCGCGGTCTCGTTGCACGTGGTGTTGTGGGTGTTCGTGAACGCGCTGTTCGCCGACGCGCTGGTGCAGCGCGCGGCGCTGGACGCCGCGACCGAGGCGGGGACGTTCTGGGCCTCGGTCCTGGTCGGCTGCGGCGCGGCGGCGCTCATGGCCGCGTGCGGGGTACCGCTGGCCTGGGCCTTCGCCGATTCGCGGTTGCACGCGATGGCGCTGGTGCTGGCGCTGCCGCTGCCGCTGGTGGGCGCCGGCGGCGCAGTCCAGGGGCGATTGATGCGCGACGGGCGCTACCGGCTGCTGGCGCTGCGGACCTTGCTGGGGCAGGGCCTCGGCACTTTGGTGGGATGCGTGGCGGCCTGGCGCGGGGCCGGCGCCTGGGCGGTGGTGGCGCAGCAGGCGGTGGGGGCGGCAGCCGGCGCGCTGGTCTTGCTGACCGGCGGCGGCTGGCGTCCCGCGCCGCGCCGGCCGGTCTGGTCGCTGTTGCGCGTCGGGCTGCCGCTGACCGCGAGCACCCTTGTGCTGCACGGGCGCTACCGCGTGTTCCTGCTGCTGCTCGGCGCCGGCGCGGGGGCGCGCGTGCTGGGCCAGGTGCATATGGCGTTTCGTCTGGTGGAAGCGCTGCGCGAGCTTGCCTCCACCGCGCTGTGGCGGCTGCTGCTTCCGGCCTTCTCGGCCCGGCAGGACGATCCCGCGGCGTTGCATGCCGCCATGCTCCGCGCGCAGCGCGCCAGCCTGCCGGCCCTGCTCGGCCTGTGCGTCGCGCTGGCGCTGGCGCTGCGCCCGGTCACGGCGCTGCTGCTCGGCCCGGCCTGGGCCGGCGCCGGGACCGCGGCGCTGCCGCTGGTGGGGCTGGCGGCGTGGCAGTTCATCGCCTTCGCGCCCGGGGCGGCGCTGGTCGCGCGCGGGGTGCCGAGCGTGGCGCTGCGCGCCAACCTGGCCAGCCTGGCGCTGCTGGTGGCCGGCGCGTGGCTGCTCCGCCCGAGCGGCGCGCTGGCCGCGATCTGGATCTGGGTCGGCGCGCAGCTGATCGTGGCGCCCTATGCGCTGATCGCATCCGGGCTGGTGCTGCGCATGCCCGCGCGGGCCATGTTGCGCGCGGCGATCCCGGGGGTGGCGCTGGCGGCGGTGGCGGGCGCGGCCGGGTGGGCGGTGCCGGGCGTCGGCCTCGGCGGCGCGACCGTGCGCGGCGCGGTGGTGGCGATCGTGATCGGCATCGGCTGGCGGCGGCTGGACCAGGGCGGGACGCACGCGGCGGCGGAGGCCCCGCCCCGCTAGCCGCCGCTACCCCTTGAACCCTGCGGCCGGCAGCACGACGGTGACCGGATGCACCACGGGATGCGGCGGAAACAGCCCCAGATAGAAAAACCCCATTGCGCCCAGCAGCAGGCCCAGGGCAACGACGATCAGGAAACCGCGGATCATGGCGCCTCGCTTCCAGGTCCCGGGGCAACAACGCGCTTTGGCCTCCGGCGGGCGCGTTGTGCTAGCCTGCCGCACGATGACGCGCAACACGGACCTGCAAGACGCCACCAGGCTGCCCGAGCTGCTCACCGGTCCCCTGGCCGGGCGCGGCGTGGTGCTGGTCGGACTGATGGGTGCCGGCAAAACCTCGATCGGCCGGCGCCTGGCCGCGCGGCTCGGCCTGCCGTTCCGCGACGCCGATGTGGAGATCGAGGCCGCCGCCGGCTGCTCCATCCCCGAACTATTCGCCCGCTATGGCGAGGCCGCGTTCCGCGACGGCGAAAAACGCGTGATCCGCCGCCTGCTGGCCGGCGAGCAGATGGTGCTGGCGTTCGGCGGCGGCGCGTTCGTGGACGCCGAGACCCGCGCCGCGGTGCGCGCGGACGCCGTGTCGGTCTGGTTGCGCGCCGAACTGCCGACCCTGGTCCGCCGCGTTTCCGGCCGTGTCGGCCGCCCGCTGCTGACCGGCGGCGATCCGAACGAGATCCTCGCCCGCCTGATGGGCATCCGCCACCAGTTTTATGCCGAGGCCGACGTGATCGTCGATTGCAACGACGAAACCCCCGAATCCACCACCAGCAAAGTGCTGGACGCGCTGGCCGCGTACCGCCCGCCACGGCGGCTGTCGGTGGCGCTGTCGTCCGGCGGCTACGACGTGCTGGTGGGCGAGGGCCTGCTGCGGCGCGCCGGCGCGCTTCTGGCGCCGGTGCTACCGCAGAAGCGGGCAGTGGTCGTCACCGATGACACCGTGGCGCCCTTGCACCTGCCCGCGCTGCTGGCCGGGCTGGCGGAGACGGGGATAGAAGCGCGCCACATCACCGTGCCCGCCGGCGAAGCCTCGAAAAGCATCGAGACCTATGCCGGCATCGTCGATCGCCTGCTGGAAGAACGGGTGGAGCGCCGCACCAGCGTGATCGCGCTGGGCGGCGGCGTGGTCGGCGACCTGGCCGGATTCGCCGCCGCGACGACGCTGCGCGGCCTGCCATTCGTGCAGATCCCCACCACCTTGCTGTCGCAGGTGGATAGTTCCGTGGGCGGCAAGACCGGGGTGAACACCGCGCGCGGCAAGAATCTGGTGGGCGCCTTCTACCAGCCGCGCATCGTGCTGGCCGATACCACCACCCTGGCCACCCTGCCCTTGCGCGAACTGCGCGCCGGCTACGCCGAGACGGTCAAGGCCGGCCTGATCGGCGATCCCGGCTTCTTCGCCTGGTGCGAAGCGCGCGGCGCGGCGGTGATCGCCGGCGACCCCGACGCCCAGGCCGAAGCGATCCTGCGCGCCTGCGCCTTCAAGGCCGCCGTGGTCGGCGCCGACGAACGCGAGGAACAGCCGAATGACGGCCGCGCGCTGCTCAATCTCGGGCACACATTCGGGCACGCGCTGGAAGCGGAATACGGCTATTCCGGCGGCATCCTGCACGGGGAGGCGGTGGCGATCGGCATCGGCCTGGCGTTCCGCCTGTCCGCCCGCCTGGGAATCTGCGATCCGGCGGACGGCGCCCGGGTGGCCGCGCATTTCGAAGCCGTGGGGCTGACCGCCGAGCTGGCGCAGCTCAATCGCCGCTTCTCCGCCGCCGGGTTGATCGCGCATATGCAGCGCGACAAGAAGATGCGCGACGGCACGCTGACTTTCGTGCTGACCCGCGGCATCGGCCAGGCCTTCACCGCGCGCGACGTGCCGCCGGGGGAGGTGACGGCGGTGCTGCGTGAGGCAGGAGCCGCGGCGTGAATCCCGACGTGCTGTTCCAGGCGACGATCGTGCCGCATCGCAGCCTGTCGCGGCGCGGTGCGTTATCGGTCGTCGGCCTGTTCGCGCTGGCGGGCGGGGCCGGCGCGCTGCGCTTCGCCATCCTGGGGCTGTGGCCGATCCTGATGTTCATGGCGCTGGAGGTGGCGCTGGCGGCGGTGCTGGTGGCGCTGCATATCCGCGCCGGCCGCACCGCCGAGATCCTGACCCTGGAACCCGGCTGCCTGCGCGTGCTGCGCCGCGACCCGCGCGGGCGCCGCACCGAGCGCCGCCTGCCGACCGCCTGGCTGAATCCGCTATTGGAAGAATCGCCGGGCCGCGTCCCGCGCCTGATCCTGCGCGCCCACGGCGTGCGCGAGGAAGTGGGCAAGGTGCTGGGCGAGTCCGAGAAGCGCGACCTGGCCGCCGCGCTGGCGCGCGCGCTGCGACACCTGCGTGAGCCGCGCTTCGATAACCCGCAGCTGCGCGAGGAATGATCGCCGGCCTGATCCTGGCCGGCGGCGTGGGGCGGCGGCTGGGCGGGACCGACAAGCCGCTGCTGGCGCTGGGGCGGGATACGATCCTGGACCGCGTGCTGGCGCGGCTGCGCGCCGAGCCGGTGGCGGCGATCGCGCTCAGCGCCAACGGCGATCCGGCCCGGTTCGCGCGGTTCGGTCTGACGGTGCTGGCCGACGGGATCGCCGCGGCCGGGCCGCTGGCGGGCGTGCTGGCGGGGTTGGACTGGGCCGCCGCGTTGGGGGCGACGGCGCTGTTGAGCGTGCCGGGCGACGCGCCGTTCCTGCCCGCCGGTCTGCTGGCCGCGCTCTCACCCGCGCCCGCCTGCGCCGTCGCGGACGGACGCTTGCAGCCGCTGGTGGCGCTGTGGCCGGTGGCCGCGCGCGCGGCGTTGCGGGACTGGCTGAGCTCGGGTCAGTCCCGCAAGGTGGGCGCCTTCGCCGCGACGCTTGGGATGCGCGCGGTGGACTTCCCGGAGGCCGCCGCGGACGGGTTCGCCAATATCAACACGCCGGAGGAGCTGGCGGCGGCACGGGCACGGCCGACCGTCGGCTAATCCGCCCCGCGCCGCGCCTCGGTCTGCGCCGCCGCCGGGGCGTAGCCCGGGGCGACATGGACATCGATCGCCGCGACGCCGCCGGCCGCGACATGGGCGATCGCCGTAGCCAGGGCCGCGGCCAGAGCGGCGCCATCGGCGACCGGCCCCAGGCCCAGCGCGCCCTGGGCGCGGGCCATCGCCGCCAGATCGACCTCGGGCCCGGTCAGGCGCTGGCCGATCCATTTATTCTCCACCGGGCGATTGCGCATCCGCGCGACCCGTTCCTGATGCAGCTCGTCGTTGTAATAGGACCGGTTGTTGGCGATCACGACCAGCAGCGGAATCGCGTAATGCGCCGCGGTCCACAGCGCGGTGACCCCCATCAGATAGTCGCCGTCGCCCAGCACCGCGACCGCCAGCCGCCCCGAGCCAAGCAGCGCCAGCGCGGCACCCACCGCGATCCCTGGCCCGGCGCCGATCCCCGCGCCGCCGTCACCGCCGAGGTAATCGAGCGGATGGCGGAACGGCCAATCGGCGCCGTTCCAGCCCAACGGCAAATGCAGCAGGGAAACGTCCCGTCCCGCCGTCGCCGCGCGCAGCCCCTGCGCGAGGCCGCTCACGCTCAGCGTACCCCCCACCGGCGCGACCGGCGGCAAGGCGGTGGCGGCGAACCGCGCCGGGGTGATGTCCAGCGCCGCCAGCAGTGCCGGCAGCACCGCGTCGGGCGGCGCCGGCAGATGCAGATCGACAAGGGGGAAGCCCTGGTGGTCCATGCTCCAGCCGTTATGCAAGCCGTGATCGGGCGAAATCTGGATCACCCGCGCCGCCGCCGGCACCGGCGCCCCGGCCAGCGCGCCGGCCAGTGCGACCCAATCCAGGCTGAGCACCAGATCTGCCTCCCGCAGCGCCTCCAGCAATTCCGGGCCGGGGAAGGTGGCCGGCGCGCCCAGATGCAGCGGGTGATCGGTCGGGAAACTCGCGCCGCATTTGATATCGGTCGCGACCCGCGCGCCGAGCGCTTCCGCCAGCGCCACGCGCGCAGCCCAGGCGGCGGGATCGCGACCGTTGCGCCCGATCAGGATCACCGGGCGGCGCGCGGCGCGCAGCATCCGCGCGCACGCGGCGATCGCCTCGGGCGCAGCATGCGGGGCGGCGGCGGGAAGAAACCGCGCCGGATCGGGCGCGGATACGGGTTCGTCCAGCGCGGCTTCCTGCAACGCCGCATCCAGCGTGACGAAGACCGGCGCGCAAGGCGGCGTGGCGGTGAGCCAGGCGGCGCGCAGCAGCGCCTCCTGCGCGGCGGGTACCGAGGCGGGCTGCGCGTCCCATTTCACGAAGCCGCGGACCAGCGCGTTCTGGTCCTGCGCGGTGTGGATCCAGTCGATCCACGGGCGTCGCCGCGCCGCGTCCACCGGTCCGGTCGCGCCGATGATCAGCATCGGCACGCGATCGCACCAGGCGTTGAAGATCGCCATCGAACCATGCAGCAGGCCGACGTTGGAATGCAGCGCCACGGCCAGCGGCCGGCCCGTCACCTTGGCCCAGCCCTGCGCCAGGCTGACCGCGGTTTCCTCATGCAGGCATAACAGCATCTGCGGGCGCTGGTTGCCGAGATGGTTGACCAGACTGTCATGCAGACCGCGGAAACTGGCCCCCGGGGTCAGCGCGATGAACGGCAATGCTAACGCGCGCAGCGTCTCCGCGATTGCATCGCTGCCGTAACGGGCGGGGCCGGCGGGGGCCGGCGGCGGGATCTCGGGCGTGACGGGGGTCGCGGTCATGGCTGCGTGCTTCCCCCGTCCGCCATCCGGTTAGCGCAACGGCGAGAACGCGGCTGGTACGACCAGCATGTTCTCTTGTTTCACCACGGCACCTTGGGGCGAGCCCGGCGGCCAGACGCCCTTGGCGACCGCCTCGGCGCGGATGCGCTGGCGTTCGGCGGCGTCCTTGTAGGCCCAGATATGGGTCCATTTGTTCAGACCGCCCAGCTCCGAATGCCAGGCGCCGACCAGCGGCGACAATGCGACGCGGCCGGCGATCTTCTCTGACCAGCGCTGGATCATTCCGGGCATCTGGCCGGCCGCCATGGTGTAGGTGCGGATCTCGTAGATCGCCCCCAGCGCGCGCGGCTCCAGCGGCGGGGAGAACGGCGCCGGCAGGTAGATCTCGCTGGTCATCGCGGCGATGTAGTCGGAAATCGGCGGCGGCCAGCCGGGCAGCTTGGCGGCCTCGGCGCGGATACGGGTGCGTTCCGCGAGATCCTGGTAGGTCCAGACATGGATCACGCGGTTCAGCGGGCCGACTTCGGTATGCCAGAACGCGGCAAGCGGGGACAGCGCGGCGCGCGCGGGCAGGGCGGCGGCGAAGCGTTCCTCGACCGCGGGAATGCTTCCGGGGCGAAGGTCATAGCTTCGCATTTCGATGATCATGGGTTCCTCCCGATGGGGTTGGGGGGACGGTAGGCGGTCTGACGTCCGGGTCAAGAGCGCATCGCGCGGAGCGCGGGGCTGACGTGGCGCGCTGCGCGCGGGGGGGGCATACCTGCCGTGACCGTTCCGCGACCAAGGACCCGCATGATGATCGATCGCCCGCTCGACTGCCTCGCCACGCCCGACGCCCCTGCCCTGCCGCTTTACGCCGTGCGGCCCGACGGTTTGGCGGCGTTCCTGGAAAGCCTGCCCGCGCCCCAGGCCGGGTTCCTGCGCCAGGCGGGCTTCACCGCCGCCGCCGGCGATCCGCTGCTGCTGCCGGGCCCGGACGGGGTGGCGGGCGCGGTCCTGGGCCTCGGCGCCGACCGATCCCCGTACGCGTTCGGCGCGCTGGCCATGCGTCTGCCGGCGGGAACGGTCTGGCGCCTGGAGCCGGGCGATTTCGACCGACCGGCGGCGGTCCTGGGATTCTGCCTTGGCGGTTATCGTTTCACCCGCTTCCGCCCCGGCAAGCGCGCGCCGGCGCTTCTGGCCGCCGCCCCCGATCAGCCCGGCGCGGCCGAGGCCGCCGCAATCTGGATGGTGCGCGATCTGATCAATCTGCCGGCCAATCTTCTGGGCCCCGCCGAGTTGGCGGAGGCCGCGCTGGCGCTGGCGCGCGCACATGGCGCGGCGGCCACGGACGTGACCGGCCCGGCGCTGGACGAAGCCTACCCGGCGGTGGCGGCAGTCGGGCGTGGCTCGGCGCGCGCGCCCCACGTGGTCACGCTGCGCTGGGAGGGGAAGGCCGATGCGCCGCTGATCGCGTTGTGCGGCAAGGGCGTGTGTTTCGACACCGGCGGGTACGATCTGAAACCGTCCGCCGGAATGCTGCGCATGAAGAAGGATATGGGCGGGGCCGCGGTGGTGCTGGGCCTGGCGCGGCGGATCATGGAGGCCAGGCTGCCGGTGCGGCTGGTGGTGCGGCTGGGCTGCGTGGAGAATTCCGTGTCGGGAACCGCGATGCGCCCGTCCGACGTGCTTGCGACCAAGGCCGGGATCACGGTGGAGGTGGGCAACACCGACGCCGAGGGACGCCTGGTGCTGTGCGACCTGCTGGCCGAGGCGGCGGCCGAGCAACCGGCGCTGCTGCTGGATTGCGCCACCCTGACGGGTGCGGCGCGGGTGGCGCTGGGCCCCGATCTGCCGGCGCTGTTCTGCAATGACGACGCATGGGCCGAGACTCTGCTCGGCGCCGGAACGGTGTCGCACGATCCGATGTGGCGGCTGCCGCTATGGGACGGCTACGCGAGCTGGCTCGACAGCTCGGTGGCGGATGTGAACAATGTTTCATCGAAACCGTTGGCCGGCGCGGTGACCGCGGCCTTGTTCCTGCGTCGCTTCGTCCCCGCCGCGGTGCCCTGGGCTCATATCGATCTCTATGCCTGGAACGATCAGACCCGGCCCGGCCGGCCGGAAGGGGGAGAGGCACAGACGCTGCGGGCGATTTTCGCCGCCCTGGCCAGCCGTTTCAGCCGAGACTGACGCGGCGGGGGGTTTTTCTGGCGCTCCGGCGCACTATTTGCCAGAGGCGCATTTGTCGGTAGCGCGTACCGAAACAGCGTGGTAACGTCCTTGTGACCCTTCCGGGGGTGGCGGGACGTGCTACCGCCGAACTCCACCTGGATCGTGTCGATCCCGGCCGCGTTCCGTACCCGTCGCGAGCATGAAAGGAAACATCATGGCAACGTCCCCGGCCCCGGCTCCCGATCAACTGATGCACATCCTGCGCGAGACCATCGTCGCGCTGGTCCGCAAGGAGGGAGCCGATCTGTCCGCCCGCCAGCTCGGCGTGCTGCTGACCTGCTATCTGCATGACGGCAACCATACCGTGCGCGGGCTGGCCGCCGATCTCCACGTCTCCAAGCCCGCCATCACCCGCGCGCTGGACCGGCTGGCCGAGTTTGATCTGGCCCGCCGCAAGCCCGATCCGGCCGACCGGCGCAGCGTGCTGGTCAGCCGCACGCCCAAAGGCTCGGCGTTCGTGCGCGACCTGCGCGGGATCGTGACGGCGGCTGCCAACGGCGCGCGCAAGGCGGAGGCCAAGCGCGCGAAAGGCTGACCGCCTGCCGACATCGTCCCGCGGCGCGCTGACGGCCTGGTGGCTGTACGACTGGGCCGGCAGCGCGTTCAACACCATCGTCGTGACCTTCGTCTTCGCGACCTATTTCGTGCGCGCGGTCGCGCCCGATCCGATCACCGGCACCGCCGCCTGGGCCGGCGCGCAGACCGCGGCCGGCCTGGCCATTGCGCTGCTCGCCGCGCCGCTCGGGGCGGTTGCCGATCGCGGCGGCCACGGGCGGATCATGCTGGCCGGCTGCGTCGCGGTGCTGGTGGGGTGCACGGCGGGGTTGTGGTTTGTCAAACCAAATGCCGCCGATACGGCCCGCGCGCTGTGGCTGGCCGGAGCGGCCACGGTCGCTTTCGAGATCGGTTTCGTCTTCTATAACGCCATGCTCCCGTCGGTCGCGGCGCCGGGGCGGATCGGGCGCGTGTCCGGCATCGGCTGGGCCTGCGGCTATGCCGGCGGGATCGTCTGCCTGGGGCTGTGTCTGGCGTTGCTGATCGATCCCCACCCGCCATTGTTCGGCCTGGCAGCGGCCAGGGCGCAGCCGGTGCGCGCCACGGCGCTGTTCGCCGCGGCCTGGATCGCCCTGTTCGCCTGGCCTGCGCTGGTGTTCATCCCAAGCCCCCCGCGCCGCGGCTGGCGGGTCGCACTGCGCGAGGGAACCGGCGCGCTGGTCGCGGCGCTGCGCGCGGCGGCGGCGGACCCGGTGCTGCGGCGCTTCCTGCTGGCGCGGATGCTGTACACCGACGGGCTGACCACCCTGTTCGCCTTCGGCGGTATTTTCGCCGCCGGCAGCTTTGGCATGGGCGCGCGCGAGGTCTTGCTGTTGGGGATTGCGCTTAACGTGACGGCGGGGATCGGCGCGTTCGGCTTCGGGCTGGCGCAGGACCGGCTGGGGGACCGGCGCACCGTGCAGATCGCGCTGTCGGCGCTGGTCGTGCTGGCTGGCGCGGTCCTGGCGGCGCGGAGCGTGACCGCATTCTGGGTCCTGGCGCTGGGCCTAGGCGTGTTCGTCGGGCCGGCGCAGGCCGCCAGCCGCAGCCTGATGGCGCGCCTGGCGCCGGCCGAGCATCGCAACGCCGGCTTCGGCTTGTTCGCGCTGTCGGGGCGGGTAACCGGCTTTGTCGGGCCGGCGGCGCTGGGTGCCGCGACCGCGCTGTTCCACTCGCAGCGGGCGGGGATGGCGGTGATCGTGGCGCTGCTGGCGGCGGGGCTGGGCGTGCTGGCGATCACGCCCACCCGCTAGCATCCGATCGCAGAGAAGCGTCGGTCGCAACGCGACCACGCTGCGCCGCGTGGATCGGATGCTTGTCCCAAACGCGACGTATCGACTTTAATTGATAGTCGATACTGGCCCGAGGCCGGGCAAACCGGCAGCGCCGCTACCACCGCGCCACCCCCGCGGCCACCGCGCGCGCGCGGACCACCCGCCACCACCCCAGCTGCGGGACCAACACCAGCAACGGCAGCACCGGTTTCCACGCCGACGGTGCCGCCACGAACGCCACACAGACCAGCCCGCCCCAGGCCGCGAACCCCCAATGCACCAAGGTCACCGCCGCCGCCGGCATCCCGGATCGTTGCGCCACCTGATACAGATGCCCCCGGTGCGGCGCGGTCAGCCGCTCCCCCGCCAGCGCCCGGCGCGCAAGGGTGAAGGCGACGTCGAACAAGACCCCGAACAGCAGCAGCGGCACCAGCAGGAACGACAGCTCCACCCCATCGAACCGCGCCGCCACCACGCCCAGCATCGCCAGCACGAAGCCGCAGAACTGGCTGCCGACATCGCCCATGAAGATGCGCGCGCGCGGGAAGTTGAACGGCAGGAACCCCGCCGTGCCCGCCACCAGCAGCAGCGCCGAGAAATACGCGAACCAACTGCCCGACCAGGCGGCGATGCCGGCCAGAAACGCCGCCGCGATCAAGGTCACGCCGGCGGCCAGGCCGTTCAGCCCGTCGATGAAATTCATCGCGTTGGTCACGAACAGGATCCAGGCCAGCGTGGCCGGCACACCGATCCAGCCCACGAACAACCCGCCGACATAGGGCAGGCGGTAGTCGCGCACATAAATCCCGCTGCCCACCGCCACCGCCGCCGCAATCAGCTGCGCGGCCAGCTTCACGCCGAATGGCCAGTCGAACAGATCGTCAAGGAACGCCACCACCGCGATCAGCGTCGCGGCGCCGATCACGCCCAGGAAATAGGGCTCGGCGATGCGCGCGAAGCGGGCGAACCCGTACAGCACCGCGACACCGACCAGGAACGCACCGACAATTCCGATCCCGCCCCCTTTCGGCGTCGGCGCGCTGTGCGCCTTGCGCGCATCCGGGCGGTCCATCACCCGCAACGCCATCATGCCGCGCACCAGCGCCGCCGACAGCACTGCCAGCGCGGCCACGAACACCAGGTGCCGCAGCACCGCGAAAATGGTCATCGCCGCCTATAGCCCCGCATACCCATCGCGGGTCTGCGGCAGTTTCCAGCCCAGCAACCGCCCCGCGATCATGGTGCGCAACACCTGCGCGGTGCCTCCGCCGATGGTGAACATGCGCGCATCGCGCACCATCCGCTCCAGCGGGAAATCACGCGAATAGCCGCGCGCGCCGAACAACTGTAGCGCGTCATTGGTGACCTTGACCGCCAGTTCCGAGGCGAACAGCTTCGCCTGCGCGGCCAGCAGCGGGTCCGGGAACGGGTCCGCCGACAACGCGGCCTGATGGATCCCGAGCCGCGCGGCGTTCAGCCCGGTCGCCATATCGGCCAGCATCCATTGCACGCCCTGGAACTCGCCGATCGGGCGGCCGAACTGGCGGCGTTCCCGCACGAAGCCCAGCGCGGCATCGAACGCGCCCTGCGCCAGGCCCAACGCCACCGTCGCGGCCCCCACGCGCTGGGTGTTGTAGGCGTCCATCAACTGGGAAAACCCGATCAGCCCGCCATCGGCCCGGCGCAGCACCATGTCATCGGCGATGAACAGATCCCGGAAGATCATTTCGCTTTCCGGGATACCGCGCAATCCCATCGCCGGCTCGCGCTTGCCGACGATAAGGCCGTCCGGCGTGCCGCGCTCGGGATCGCGCACCGCCAGGAACCCGCCGATGCCGCGATCGGTCCCGTCGGCGTCCCGCACGCGGGCGAAGATCAGGTGCAGGCGGGAGACCCCGCCGCCGGTGATCCAGTGCTTGCGCCCGTCGATCACGAAACCGCCGGGGCGGCGCGTGGCCGTGGTGCTCATGTCGGTCGCGGCCGATCCGGCTTCGGGTTCGGTGATGCAGATCGCCGGCTTGTCGCCCGCCAGTACCAGCTCGGCCGTCAGGCGGCGCTGCGCGGGGCTGCCATAGCGCAGCACGGCGGACAGCGCGCCCATGTTGGTTTCAACCGCGATCCGACCGGTGACGCCGCAGACGCGCGCCAGTTCCTCGATGATGATCGCGGCGTCCAGGAAATCCCCGCCGCCGCCGCCGAACTCGGCCGGGATGGTGTAGCCCAGCAGCCCGGCCTCGCGCAGCGCGGCGACATTGTCCCATGGGTAAGCTTCGTCGCGATCCACCGCCGCGGCGCGCGGGGCGATCACGGTTTCGGCCAGGTGGCGGACGGTGGCGCGCAGGGCGCGCCGCGGCGGGGAAAGCGCATCGGACATGCACCGGAACCTGCCCGGGGCCGTGCGCGATGTCCAGGATTGGCGCGGCGTCCGCCGCGCCGTTATGAATCCCGGCCGCCCCAGGAGCCCGCCATGTCCGCCGCGATGCCCCGCACCGAATCATGTCCCTGCGGCTCCGGGCTGCGTGCGCTGCGCTGCTGCGCGATGGAACCCGGCGCCCTGGCCACCGGGGACGCCGCGCGCCACCTGGCGCCCCTGATCGAGCGCGCCGTGCAGGCCGAGCGCGAGGGCGCGAAGGAGGTCGCCGAACGCCTCGCGCTCGATGTACTGGACCTGGCCCCGGGCGAGACACGGGCGCTCGCGGTGCTGTACGCGCTGCGCAAGGAAGGCGGCAACCAGCGTGCCGCCGAGGCCCTGATCGGACGTATCGTCGCGATCAATCCCAACGATTTCTGGGCCACCAACGAGATCGCCCTGCTGCTGCTGGCCCGCGGCGCGCTGGCGGACGCCGAACGCCACGCCCGCAACGCGGTCCGCATCGCCCCGGAAAACCCGCAGGCGCACAACCTGATGGGCATGATCCTGACCGAGGCGCATCGTCCCCAGGTCGGCGAATTCCATTACCGCCGCGTGCTGACCCTGGCGGCCCGGCGCGATCCGATCCTGCTCGCGAATCTGGCGTGGAATCTGAAGAACCAGGGCCGCATGGCGGAGGCGCGCGACCTCTACGCCGAATCGGTTGCCGGCGCGCCCACCGTGCTGCAAACGCTGCTCGGCCTCGCCCGGCTCGAGGAGGCGGATCGCCGCTTCGAGGCGGCGATGGACGCGCTCGATCGCGCCGAACGGGCTTCCCCCGATAATCCATCGGTCCGCCTGACCCGCGCGGTGGTGCTGGACCGCATGGGGGAGACGGCGAAAGCGCTCGCGGTGCTGGACGATGTCGCCCGCGGCACGCAGGACGGCGCGCTGGGGCCGGAGGAAACGCTGGCCAAGGGAAGGCTGCTCGATCGTCTCGGCGAATACGATGCCGCCTTCGCCGCCTTCACCGAAGGCAAGGCCAAGTCGCGCGCGCTGAGCGGGCTTGCCTATCAGGCCGAGGCGGCGCGGGATCTGACCACGCGCCTGTCCGGGTTCTTCACCGCCGGCCGGATGCGGCTGCTGCCGCGCGCGGCGCGGCGCGACGATAGCTCGCAGCCGCTGTTCGTGCTGGGTTTCATGCGCTCCGGCACGACCTTGGTGGAACAGACGCTGACCGCGCATCCGGCGATCAGCGCCGGGGACGAACTGCCGACGATCAACGAGATCGCGGCGCTGATGCCGCGGATGCTGGACAGCCCGCTGGCCTACCCGGAAGCTCTGGTGGAGCTGTGGATGGGCGATCACCGCGACGATCTGGATTTACTGCGCGACCATTACCTGCGGCGCGCGCGGCAGCTGGGTGCGATCGACGACGCGCGCGCCTGGTTCACCGACAAGATGCCGTTGAACGAGATGCATCTGGGGCTGATCTCGCTGTTGTTCCCGGCCTCGCCGTTGCTGCATGTGCTGCGTCATCCGCTGGACGTGGTCCTGTCGGTGTTTTCCAACCAGATGACGCATGGATTCCTGTGCGCGTTCGATCTGGAATCGGCGGCGCGGCACTACGCGCTGATCCTGGATCTGGTGGAGCGCTATCGCGCCGAAATCCCGCTGCGCTATCTATCGGTGCGCTACGAGGATCTGGTGGCGAAGCAGGAAGCGGGCGTGCGGCGGATGCTGGATTTCGTTGGTCTGGACTTCGATCCGGCCTGCCTCGCATTCCACGAGAACCGCCGCTACGCGCGCACCGCGTCCTATGCCCAGGTGGCCGAGCCGCTGTACGATCGTTCCGTGTTCCGCCACCGGCATTATCTGAAACATCTGGAGCCGGTGCTGGCGCTGCTGGCGCCGGCGATCGCGCGGCTGGGGTATGCGCTGCCGTGATCGGGGGGCGGGTAGGCCCGCCTTACAGCATCCCCAGACCCTGCTTGCGCGCCGGCGGCGGATGGGCGGCGTCGATCTCGGCCAGATCCGCCGCCGTCAGAAGCAGCCCGGCGGCGGCGGCGTTCTCGGCCACGTGCGCGGGCTGGGACGCCTTGGGGATGGAGATGGTGGTCCCGTCGCGCAGCGACCAGGCAATCGCGACCTGCGCCGCCGTCACCCCATGGCGCGCCGCCACCGCCGTCAGCGCCTTCGAGCGCAGCAGCCGCCCCGCCTGGCCCAGCGGCGAATAGGCCATCACCGGCATCGCGCGCGCGCGACAGAACGGCAACAGATCGAACTCGATGCCGCGCCGGTCCGGGTTGTACAGGACCTGATTGGTGGCGCAGGCGGCGCCGTCCGGCAGCTCTTGGAGATCGGAGACGTCGAAATTGGACACCCCCCAATAGCGGATCGCACCTTGCGCGCGCAGCTTCTCGAACGCCGCCACCGTCTCGGCCAGCGGATGCGCGCCGCGCCAGTGCAGCAGATAGAGATCGATCCGGTCGGTGCGCAGCCGTTTCAGGCTGGCCGCCGCCGCGCGCGCCACGCCGGCGGCCGAGGCGTTGTGCGGATAGACCTTGCTCACCAGGAATACCGCGTCGCGCTGGCCGGCGATGGCCGCCGCCACCACCCGCTCGGCGCCGCCGTCGCCATACATCTCGGCGGTGTCGATCAGGGTCAGGCCGGCGGCGATCCCGGCGCGCAACGCCGTCGTCTCGGCCGCGGCGGCGGCGGCATTTTCCCCCATATGCCAGGTACCCTGACCCAGGGCGGGGATTTCGGTGCCGTCGGGCAGGCGGACGCGCGGGATCATGCGGCGGCGGCCTCGGCGGCACGCAGCAGGCGCAGGAAATTGCCGCCCCACAGCAGCGCCGGCGCCCCCCGATCGTAGCCGCGACGCAGCAGCTCGGCGGTGATGTTCGGGCAGTCTCCGGCATCGTTCCAATCGGAAAATCCGCCGCCGCCATCGAAATCCGACGAGATCCCGACATGGGCGATGCCGATCCGGCGCACCGCGTAATCGACGTGATCGGCGAAATCCGCGACGGTCACCTGCTCGGGGCGCGCATGGGCGCGCAGGAAGGCCGAGACGGCGGTGATCTGGATCACGCCGCCCACATCGGCCAGCGCATCCAGCTGCCCGTTATCCATGTTGCGCGGATGATCGCACAAGGCAGCCACGCAGGAATGGGTGGACAGCACCGGCGTGCGCGACGTCTCGGCCGCGTCCAGCATCGCCAGCCGCGAGACATGCGCGACATCGACCAGCATCCCCAACCGGTTCATCTCGGCCACCGCCAGCCGCCCGAATCCGGACAGCCCGCCATGTTCGGCGCTGCGTTCGCCCAGATCGGCGCGCGGATTGGCGGAATCGGCGATCGCGTTGTGGCCGTTATGGGTCAGCGTCAGATAGCGCGCGCCCAGCGCATGCAGCGCGCGCAACCGGTCCAGATCGGTGCCGATGGCGAACCCGTTTTCCACCGCCGGGATGATCGCAAGCACCCGATCGGCGCGGGCCTGTTCGATGGCATCGGCGGTCAGCGTCAGGCGCGCCGGCAGGTCGGGCCGCGCGCCGGCCATGGCGGCGATGGCGCGCAGCATGGAACTGGCGCGATCGAAAGCCGCGTCCTCGGCGGCGATGCCGCGGCGGACTTGCGGGACATAGGCGACGAAGCAGCCGGCCGACAGGCCGCCGCGGATCATCTTCGGCAGATCGACCTTGCGGGCGCCGTCGGTGAACGGGTCCGGCCCGGTGGGCCAGGGGATGTCGATATGGGTATCGAGCGTCAGCAGCCCGCGATGGACGCTGGCGGTGTCGGGGGCGGCGGCGCCGGTGTCGGGGGCGCCGGTGTCGGGGGCAATTGCGTCGTTCATCGGCGCAGGCTTGGCCGCGCCGCGCGCCGCGTCAAGCGGCGCGCCCGGGTCAGGCCAGCGCCACGGCGATCTCGACGATGGTCTCGGCGGTGGAGACCGCGCCGCCGGCGAGCAGCGCGATTCCGGTTCCGGTCGCAACCTTGCCCAGCTTGGCGCCACGCATTGCCTCGTAGATTTTCAGCCGCGCCTGGTAGGTGGCGGAAAACGCGTCGCATTTCTTGGTGCCCGCGGAAATATCGCCAACCTCGCTCAGCAGCCCGTCCACCTTCTTGCCCAGGTCGGCGAGTTTCTTCTGCATCTCCGGACCGGCCTTGGCGGAGGCCTTGTCGATGGCTTTCATCATCTCTTTCGCTTTATCGTAGAGCTTATCGGCCAGCTTGTCCTTGCGCGCGATCTTCGCGTCATATTCGGTCAGCAGCTTGCCGAACCCGCCGATGCTTTTCACCACCGGCGCGCCCAGGGCGGCGGCAAGTTCGCGGCCCACCTTGCCGGCGGTGATTTCCGGGTCCGCCCAGGTCTTCTCCAGCGTCTCGTCGGTCTCGATGATGTCGGCCTCGGTCTTGGCCATTTCGCGGCAGTGGTTGTAGATGTCGGCGGTCATGCTGACGCAGGTCTTGGCGATCGAGACGATCGCGAGCGCCGAGGTCGCGCCGAACGACATGATCGTGTGTACCAACGAGGCCGCCACCGCGACCACGCCAAGCACGATGCGCAGCGCGAACAGCCCGTCGTATTTGGTCAGTTCCTTGTTCTTGCGCGCCTGGTTGGTCCATTCCGCCTCGGCGGCCTTGGTCGCCGCCTGGCCCTGGGCCTCGGCGATCTGTTTGCAGACCGTGTTGAAGGTGCGCACCCGTTCCTCGGCCTCCGCCACGTCGGCGGGCGGCTTCTTGTCATAGCCGTCGTCCAGATCGCCGGCGGCGTCCTGGAACGCCTTCTTCGCCTTGTTCAGCACTTCGAACGCGGCCATGGCGATCTTCTGGATCACCACCTTGTCGTCCTTGAGCGCCTTCTGCAGGTCGGCGGACGCGTTCTTCAGCACCACATCGACGACCATCGGCGGAACCACGATGTTCTTGACCTTGAGACCGGCAGCGAGATCGATGCTGGTTACGTCGATATCGGGCATGGTTGCGTCCTTATGGGGCAGGTGTCGAACTGCGCCAGCGCGCAGGGATGACCGGTCCGCGCCGCGATGCCGGCGGGCAGCCCGCATGGCGGTGGCCTGACTGCGATCGGACCACGGTAACGGGCCATTTGCCACTTGGTCAACCGACCCACACCCCCTTGAACCGCGCCCGCGCTGCGCTAATTTCCCTCCTGTCCGGAATGCCCAGCTGGGGTTCCGGGGTCTTCCCAAGGCCGGCCCCGCTGGGGCGGCCGTCTGACCTTGCTCTCTCAGGAGGTTTCCATGACCGGTTTCGATTTCGCTCCCCTGTTCCGCACCGCGATCGGCTTCGATCGCATGGCCCGCCTGGCCGACAGCGTCGCCGCCAATGAGGCGCCAGGCTACCCGCCCTACAACATCGACAAGCTTGGCGACGACAGTTACCGCCTGACCATGGCGGTCGCCGGCTTCCGCCCCGAAGACATCGAACTCGTGGCGAAGGACAACACCCTGGTGATCGCCGGGCGCATGGCGCAGGAGCCGTCGCAGGCGGAAACGCTCTATCGCGGCATCGCCGGACGCGCGTTCGAGCGTCGTTTCGCGCTCGCCGACCACATGGTGGTGGACGGCGCCGAGTTGAAGCACGGGCTGTTGCATGTCGGCCTGCGGCGCGTGGTGCCGGAGGCGCTGAAGCCGCGCCGCATCCCGGTCTCGGCGGGCCCCGTCTCCGCAGACGTGGACGCGCAGATCGCCAACGACGCCGCCGGTGCGGTGAAGGCGGCGTAACGCCGCCGTCACGGGGGGCCGGCCGGTTCGCGCCGGCCCCTACCCGGCTTGTGTCGCCAACAACGTCGCGTCCCGCGCGTGGGCACGCTGCATCGCCGGCCGCTCCGCCACCCGCGCGATATAGGCGGCGATCGGCGGCGTGGCTGCGACAATCTTGAACGAAGTGGTCCAGCCCAGCGCCGTGCCCCACAGCACGTCCGCGGCCGAAAACCGCGCGCCGAGCAGCCACGGCCCGGGCGACAGCGCGGCGGTGATCGCCGCGATCACCGCGTCGTACTCGCCATAGGGGCTCATCGCCCGTTTCCCCGGCTCACGCGCCAGCGCGCGATCGACCACCGCCGGCTCGAAGCAGGCGGCGTAGAACACCATCCAGCGCAGATACGGTCCGCGCAACGGATCGCCCAGCGGCGGCGCCAATCCGGCGGCGGGGAACAGGTCGGCCAGATGCAGGAAGATCGCCACCTGCTCGGTGACCACCGCGCCGTCGGCGTCGCGCAACGCCGGGACTTTGCCCATCGGGTTGATGGCGCGGAACGCGGGGGCCAGCTGTGCGCCGGCGGCCAAATCCACCATCTCAAGACGATACGGGGCGCCCAGTTCCTCGAGCAGCGCGAGCACACCACCCGAGCGGGTCTGCGGGGCGTGGAACAGGGTGACGGTGCGGTCGGTCATGGCGCAGCCTCGGCGTGGTGGTCCCGGCTTGTGTAACAGGGGGGGATCAGGCCGCCCAGGTCTTGGGCGACCGGGCCGCGCATCGGCAATTTTTCAACCCCCGCGATACCTGGGAGGCTTGATACCCCCCCTCCCGAGAGGGTGACGTACTGCCAGCCTTGAACCCCGTCCCGTCATGGCAGGCCTTGAGCCGGCCATCCGCCCCCGATCGTCCGTGCGCAGATGGCCGGCTCCAGGCCGCCCATGATGGAGGCACCAGGCCGGCACGCAAGGACGAGAGTCGCGCTCTCGGCGGTGGTTGGGGTGTACGGCCCAACGGTATCATATCGATATGCGCAGGTTCGCGCGATTTTCGCGGCCGGTCGCGTCGCCTCGGCCCGCTCCGGCGGATCGCGGCCATCTCGGCACGCCGAATCGCGCCGCTAGCGCGACAGACGGCGCGCGTTGGCGCGGACTTTCTTGCG
>DAHWDR010000057.1:0-4578 GCA_027330745.1 Acetobacteraceae bacterium
CTCGGACGGGAACAGCTCGGCCAGGATGGTGTAGCTGAGCGTGGTCATCGCCCCGAACACGGCGAATCCGGACCAGAGCGCGAATGCGGGAACCGGCGCCCTGGTCACCACCAGAGCCTGGAGGATCACGAACACGGCGCAGGCATAGCTAAACGAGGTTTGCGGCGCCACGCCGCGCCGTTTCAGGACCCCGCCGGCCACGCCGATCAGCACCGCGCCGACGGTGAGCGCGATGCCCATGGCGAACAGATGCGTGATCACCGCCTCGGGCGGAAACCGGCTCACATCCGCCATCCAGCGCGCCGCCCACAGGCTTTGCACCGCGAAAGCGGTGCCGATGACGGCGCTCGACAGCGGGGCGATCCGCAGGAATCCGGGGTCCCGATAGATTCGTACGACACCGCGAAGCAGATCGCCTCGGCTTGCAGCGGCGACGGCGGACGGGGCCTCCGGCGCCAGCGCGGCGATCGCGCCGGCAGTCGCAAGGCTCGCGACCGCCAGGCCGAGGAACAGCACATGCCAGTCGATCAGGCGCACGATGAGATGGACCGGCTCGGTCGCAGCGGTGGCACCGAGGCCCCCGCACATGATGAAGCACCCGTTGAGCAATGGCAGCCGATCCTTGTCGAACCGCAGCACCAGCGCCTTGAGCCCGGTCATCAGCGCACCGGAGGTGCCGAGGCCGATCAACGCCCGCCCGGTCAGCAGAACCGCCACACTGTGACCAAGGCCGAACATCGCCGCCCCGGCTGCCGCGATCGTCAGCAGGCTCGCGCCCACCCGCCGCGGGCCGAACCGGTCGATCAGCATCCCGAGCGGCAGCTGGAATGCCGCGAAGGTCAGGAAATAGACCGAGGTCAGCAACCCAAGCGTCCGCGCATCGAGCGCCAGCGAACGCACCAGCTCCCCGGCAAGCGTCGCGTCGATGGTACGGAACACGTAGGACAGGAAATAGCCGGCGGCGAAGGGAACGAAGATCTGCAAGGCCGTCCGGGGCAGCAGCGGCTTGGATGCGCGCATACTAGGCCCAGCCTCCCGATCGGCCATCGCTCCGTCGAGGCCGGGGCAGACGCGATCGGAGGAAAGAGCGTCCATCGCGCAGTCCTTCATGGCGGAATGAGTGGCGAGATCAGAGACATCGTGTTGGGCCGAACGCCACCGTCGCGCCCGCATGTCCGGGACTGACCGGGTGGGAACGGAAGGCGCGGCCATGCGCGCAGCAGGTGCGTTTGCAGCGAGGGCTGCGGGGACGCGGTCTGTCAGGCAGCCTTTCCGCGCGCCAAGGCCTGCACGTCCGCGGTGGTCAGCGCCTGACCGCCAATGCCCCAGTCGCCGCTCTCCACCTCCTCGATCACGCACCACGTGACCCCGCGCATGTTCTCACCCTCGACCGAAACCATGGCGTCCGTGAGCTTGCCGATGATCTGACGCTTCTGCTCCTTGCTGAACACGTCCTTGATCACGCGAACCTGGATGAGCGGCATTGGGTTTCTCCCTGCGTGTCCCATGGGCTTGATCCGGCGACGGGGCGCAGGCGGTGACACGCGATCCGCTTGACGCCATGCCGCGCAGTACCTAGCGTTGCGAAGTACCGTAAGAGACAGTTCCATCGAAAGTCAGAACGACTGTACCAGTCCGGTAACCGGGCCAATTCGGAGACGGCACGAAAATGGGTATGCCCCCCTTTAGCGTCAATCAGACGAACAGCCAGCCTCTGGTCGAGCAGATCGTGGTGGGGATCAAGCGGCAGATCGACGAGCGCCAGCTACGTCCGGGAACTCGGCTGCCCTCGATCCGCGGATTCGCCGACGCCCACGCCATCAGCCGTTTCACCGTGGTCGAGGCGTACGACCGCCTGGTGGCGATGGGCTATCTCCAGTCGCGCCGCGGCTCCGGCTTCTACACGATCCCGGCACCAGCGCAGCGTCCGCCGCCGGAGCACCACAAAGGAAACGATGAGCTGGTGTGGCTGATTCGCCGGCTGCTGGAGGCCGGCGAGGGCGCGATCCTGGCCGGTGGTCCGTGGCTGCCGCAGTCGTGGCTCGACGAAGGCGGCATTCGCCAGAGCCTCGGTGTGCTCACCCGGCGGAACGGCACGCATCTGATCGATTACGGGCATCCGCTCGGGTATCTGCCGTTGCGCGAGCAGCTCGCGCTGATGCTGGGAGGCCTCGGCGTCACCGCCGATCCGGGCCAGATTCTCCTGACGCAGGGGACCAGCCAGGCGCTCGATCTCGTCATCCGCTGGCTGCTCAAGCCCGGCGACGCCGCGCTGGTGGACGATCCCGGCTACTACAATATGCTCGGCAATCTACGCCTCCAAGGCGTGAACATGCTTGCGGTGCCGCGCACCCGCGACGGACCGGATCTCGCCGTGCTCGAAAGCCTGGCCGCGGCACATCGGCCGAAGGCCTATTTCACCCAATCGGTGATGCAGAACCCGACCGGCACCGACATGAGCGCGCACGTGGCCTTCAAGGTGCTCCAGGCCGCCGAACGGCATGATTTCATGATTGTCGAGGACGACATCTTCTGCGATCTGCAGGTGACGCCGACGCCGCGGCTTGCGACCCTCGACCAGCTCAACCGCGTGATCTACGCGCGCAGCTTTTCCAAGACCCTGTCCGGAAGCCTGCGCGTCGGATTCGTCGCCTGCGCGCCCGGCATCGCCGGCGAACTCGCCGACATCAAGATGCTGACCAGCATCACGACATCGCAGTTTGCCGAACGCCTTATCTATCAGATGTTGGTCGACGGACATTATCGCAAATACCTGGCGCGCCTGCAGCAGCGGCTGGGCGAGGCGCGAGCGCGCGTCGTGCGCGGTTTCGAGAGCATCGGGCTGGAGCTGTTCGCGGAGCCGACGGACGGCATGTTCGTGTGGGCGCGGATCCCGGGGATCGAGGACTCGCTGCCGCTGGCGGAGGCAGCGCAGCGCGACGGCATGATGCTCGCGCCCGGCACCGTGTTCCGGCCGCATCTGGAGCGTTCGCCCTGGATGCGGTTCAATGTTGCCATTTGCGAGGATGCGCGCGTGCAAGAGCGGTTGCGCCGCCTTCCGGCTTGTATCGACGGCTGAACCACACCCAACCCGCGCGGTTGCATCCCAAGGCGGCTCTCTGTACGACCTATGGCGTGCCGTCCCTTCCCCGTCCCCTTCCTGCCACGCGCGCCACGATTCCGATCGCGCCGCGCACAGTGACGATTGTCTCTGTCGGTGCCTCGGGCGACGGGATCGGGCGGGCATCGGACGGCTCTCGGCTTTTCGTGCCGTGCGCCCTCCCGGGCGAGGACGTGCTGGCGACCGTTTTGACTTCGCGCGGCGGCGGGATGGCCGCTCGCCTGGAGCGGATCGACACCGCCAGCCCCGACCGCATCCCCCCCGCCTGCCCGCATTTCGGCACCTGCGGCGGCTGCGCGCTGCAACACTGGGCCGCGGCCCCGTACCTCGCCTGGAAAGCCGATCAGCTGCGCGACGCCCTGATCCGCGCCGGCTTCGCCGCTCCGCCCGTGGCCCGCACCGTCCCCGTCGCCCCTGGCACGCGCCGGCGCATGCACCTGGCGCTGCGCCGCGCCGGCCCGGCCATCGCACTGGGGCTGCATCGCGCGCGCGGGTCGGACGTGATCGACCTCGGCGCCTGCCCGGTCCTGGACCCGGCATTGTTCACGCTGCTCGCCCCGTTGCGCGCCCTGGCCCGGGGTCTGACCGCGCTGCGCCGCGCCGGCAGCGTGATCGCCAATCTGGTCGATACCGGCGCCGATGTACTGCTGCGGACGGACGCCGAGCTGACCCTGCCCGACCGCCAGCGTCTGGCCGCCTTCGCCCATGCCACCGACATCGCCCGCCTGTCCTGGGCGCGCGATGACACGGCGCCCGAGCCGGTGGCGGCACGGCGCCCGCCGGTCCTGACCTTGTCCGGCGTGCCGGTCCGCCCGCCCGCGGGCGCGTTCCTGCAAGCCTCGGCCGCCGGCGAGGCCGCAATCCTTGCCGCGATCATGGCGGCCCTGCCGGCATTGACCGGATCGGTGATCGAGCTCCATGCCGGGATCGGCACCCTGACCTTCGCGCTCGCCCGCACCGCGCGCGTCGCCGCGTTCGAGGCCGATGCGGCCGCGGTCGCCGCCCTGCGCGGGGCCGCCGGCCAGGCTGGCCTGGCCGGACGGATCACGGCGACAATCCGCGATCTGGCCTATCAGCCGCTGTCGCGCGCCGAACTGGCCCGGGCCGACGCGGTGGTGCTGGACCCGCCCGAGGCCGGGGCCGCGGCGCAAATGCCCGCGCTGGCCGAAGCGGCGCCGCCGGTGGTGGTCTATGTCAGTTGCAACCCGGCCACGCTGGCCCGCGACGCGGCGTTCCTGGCACGCGCCGGCTACGCGGTGGAATCCGCCACGCCAATCGATCAGTTCCTCTGGTCCGCCCGGGTCGAGAGTGTGACGGTGTTCCGCCACCCCCATCGGGAGCAAACCAGGGCGCGCGCCGATCGCGGCCGGACCTGAGCACTCCGCCCGGGTTCGGGGCGGCGGCACCCGGCATCAGGGCAGGCCCGCCAGACGCGCCGTCAGCAGCGCGAAAAAACC
>DAHWDR010000059.1:0-1543 GCA_027330745.1 Acetobacteraceae bacterium
GATCTTGTCCGCGCCCATGCGCGCGATCAGGGTAAGCCGCCCGGGTTCGTTGTCCGGGTTCAGGCGCTCGATCAGGCGCAAAAGGTCATCGGGTTCCTGGGTGGGACCCACCTTCATGCCCAGCGGATTGCCCAGCCCGCGCAGGAACTCGACATGCGCCCCGTCTAACTGGCGGGTCCGATCGCCGATCCACAGGAAATGCGCCGAGCAGCCGTACCAGTCCCCGGTGGTGGAATCGATCCGCGCGAGCGCCTGTTCGTAGGGCAGCAGCAGCGCCTCATGCGCGACATAGAAATCGGTCTCGCGCAGGTCCCGCGTGGTCGTGCTGGTCATGCCGCAGGCCGCCATGAAAGCCAACGTCTCGTCGATCCGCGCCGACAGATCGCGGTACCGGTCGGCCAGCGGCGAGCGTTCGACGAAGCCCAGATTCCAGCGATGCACCTCATGCAGGTCGGCGTAGCCGCCCGAGGCGAAGGCGCGCAGCAGGTTCAGCTTGGCGGCAGCCTGGAAATACCCGACCTCCATGCGCGCGGGATCGGGAATGCGCGAAGCGGCGGTGAAGTCCGGCCCGTTGATGATATCGCCGCGGTAGCTGGGCAGCGCGACCCCGTCGCGGGTTTCGGTATCCGAGGAGCGCGGCTTGGCATACTGCCCCGCCATCCGCCCCATCTTCACCACCGGCACCGAGGCGCCGAAGGTCAGGACCACCGCCATCTGCAGCAGCACGCGAAAACTGTCGCGCAAAATATTGGCGGTGAACTCGGCGTAGCTTTCGGCGCAATCCCCACCCAGCAGGACGAAGGCGCGGCCGTCCGCGGCCTGCGCCAGGTTGGCCTTCAGACGGCGCGCCTCCCCGGCGAACACCAGCGGCGGATAGGCCCGCAGCCTCGCCTCGACCGCCGCCAGGGCGGTGGCGTCGGGATAGACGGGCGCCTGGCGGATCGTGCGGGCGCGCCATGAAGTCTGGGTCCAGGCGGACGGCATCGTGGAGGTCATCGTAACGGCTCCTGCGGCGAAACGCGCCGTGATCGACCCGATTATGGCCGGTTTGGCCGGTTCTGGCTACCGGGTGGGCGTCACCACGGCGGCGGGAAGCATGGCGGGCGCGGCTGGCCGGTAATTTGCACCCCCAGATCGCGACAGAAGCAAGTCGGGGTCGGACGATGGACAGATTTTCTGAGTCAAGCGGGCGTGGCGTGATCTTATTTGCCGTATCTATTGTCGTTTGCCTATGTTTTTTGCCTACGAATTGGTCATGATCCGCGTCGACGCCGCCCCGTACGCCTTTATCCTCCACCCCACCGCCGCCGCGCTGCTCATCATCGACATGCAGCGCGACTTCCTGGAGCCCGGCGGCTTCGGCGCGGTGCTCGGCAACGACGTCTCCCGCCTGCGCACCGCGATCGCCCCTACAAGCGCCGTGCTGGACGCGGCGCGCGCCGCGGGGATGCTGGTGATCCACACCCGCGAGGGCCACCGCCCCGATCTTGCCGACCTCGCCCCCGCCAAGCGCGCGCGCGGCAACCTGCCCACCGGCATCGGC
>DAHWDR010000082.1:0-4522 GCA_027330745.1 Acetobacteraceae bacterium
CGAGGTCGCCGGCGCCATTTCCGAGGGTTTCAGGATCGCGGTATTCCCCGCCGCGATCGCCGAGGCCAGCGGCCCGAGCGCCAGGTTCACCGGATAGTTCCACGGCGAGATGATCAGGCACACGCCGCGCGGCTCGTGGCGAATTCGCGCCCGCGTGCCGAAGGTGGTCAGCGTCGGCGCCGCGCGCTGCGGCTTCATCCACGATTTCAGATGCCGCCGCGCGTGGCGGATTTCCGAGAGCACCGGCAGGATCTCCGACAGGTCGGCCTCCGCCTCGGGCTTGCCGAGATCTTCCTGCAGCGCGGCGTAAAGCCGGGGCCGCCAGGCCTGCACCGCCGCCTCCAGCGCCCGCAGCTTCGCGATCCGCGCCTCCGCGCCCGAACTGCGGAGCGCGATCGCCCGCGCCTGCTGGCGGGCGAACAGCGTATCCAGCCCCGCGACACCATCCGGCATCATCGTCTCGATCATGTCCATTCCCACTCTCCTTGCTTCGGTCGCTTCAGACCATTGCCGCCGCCGGCTCGTTGCGCTCGGCGCGGATGAACCCCGCCGCCTTCTCGCCGATCACCATGCAGGGCGCGTTGGTATTGCCGCCGATCAGGCGCGGCATGATCGAGGCATCGGCGACCCGCAACCCATCAATCCCATGCACGCGCAGCTCCGCGTCCACCACCGCCATCGGGTCGTTGCCCATCTTGCAGGTGCCGACCGGGTGATACGCGGTCTCGGCATTTCCCCTGACCCAGTCCAGCAGTTCGTCATCATTCTGTAGCCGCGTGCCGGGGGCGATTTCGTCGCCGGTGATCCCGGCCAGCGCCGGGGCGGCCATGATGCGGCGCGTGATCCGCATTGCCGCCAGCGTGACCTCGCGATCCAGCTGCGCGGACAGGAAGTTGAACCGGATCGCCGGTTTGGTGTGTGGCGAGGCCGCGGTGACGTGGATGCTGCCGGTGCTTTCCGAGCGCAGGATGTGCATGATCGCCGTCATTCCCGATTTCTTCGCCAGCTTGAAATTCGGATCGATCAGGAACGGAACCCAGGAAATCCCCGCATCCGGCGCATCGAGCCCCGGGCGGGTGCGCACATAGGCGCGGACCGGCGAGGCCGGCAGCCCGAGCAGCCCCTTGCCGGTGATCGCATAGCGCAGCGCCTGCCACACCAGGCCCAGTCCGCGCGCCTTGTCATTATAGGTCAGCCCGAGTGATCCCGGCACCGCCCATTTCATCCGTGGGGCGTAATGATCGCGCAGATTCTCCCCCACGCCCTTCAGCGGATGGCGGATTTCGATCCCGAGCCGGGCCAGCAGCTCCGGCTGGCCGATCCCGGACAGTTCCAGGAGTTGCGGCGAATTGATCGCGCCGGCGCTGACGATGACCTCGCGGTTGGCGCGGGCCTCGCGCTGCTCTCCGCCCAGGCTATAGCGCACCCCGACGCAGCGTTTGCCCTCGAGCAGCAGGCATTCGGTCAGCGCGTTGGCGCGGATCGTGAGGTTGGGCCGCCCACGCGCGGGATCGAGGTAGCAGACCGCGGTGCTCATTCGCCGGCCTGAGCGGATCGTGGTCTGGGTCATCCCGATCCCGTCCTGCGCGGCGCCGTTATAATCCTTGGTGGGGGCGATGCCGGCTTCTCCCGCGGCCTGGATCAGCGCGTCATAGAGCGGGCCGGTTTCGTTGTTTTCGCTGACTTTCAGGGGACCGTTGCGACCGCGATATTCTTCCTCGCCGGCGCCCTGATAGCTTTCCATGTCGCGGAAGATTGGCAGCACGTCGCGATAGCTCCAACCGCGATTCCCGAGCTGCGCCCAGCTGTCATAATCCTGCGCCTGGCCGCGCACGAACACCATGCCGTTGATGGAGGACGACCCACCCAGCAGTTTGCCGCGCGGGACCGGAATGCGGCGCTGACCCGACCCGGCATCGGGTTCGGACGCATAAAGCCAGTTTGCGGCCGGGTTTTCGATCAGCCGGGCGAATCCCACCGGCACGCGCGACCAGGGATGACTTTCCCGGCCGGCTTCCAGCACCAGGACCTTGTGGTTGGGATCGGCGCTCAGCCGGTTGGCCAGCACCGCGCCGGCCGATCCCGCGCCCACGATGATGTAGTCGAAGCTGCCGTTGTCCATCGTTCTTGTTCCCGCCGTTCCTGCCCCACGCCGCGGGTCGGCACCTGGCGCACCCGGTCCGACCCCGCCGCGCTGATGCGGTCGGGTCCGGCGCCACGGCAAGGGTGCGGCCGGTGGCCCCCGCGCTTTCCCGAATCGCCCTGCGCCGATACCCTTCCCCCATGACGCCTCCGGAGTTCATCGCCAAATGGACCGCCAGCACGCGCAACGAACGCGCCGCGTGCCAGGAGCATTTCATCGATCTCTGCCGGTTGCTGGACGAACCGACGCCGAACAGCGATCCCACCGGGGAGGATTACGCGTTCGAGAAGGGGGCGACCCGGTTCACCGGCCGGGACGGTTGGGCCGATGTCTGGCGACGCGGCCGGTTCGCGTGGGAGTACAAGAAGAAGCGCGGCGACCTGGACGGAGCGTATCGGCAATTGCTGCTGTACGCGGGACCGCTTGGCAATCCGCCGCTGCTGGTCGTTTCCGACATCGCGCGGATCGTGATCCGCACAAATTTCACCAACACCATCACCGAGACGCACACGATCGGACTGGCCGAGCTGGCCGATCCGCTGCGGCTGCGGTTGCTGAAATTCGCATTCTCCGATCCCGATCAACTGCGCCCCGCGCGCACGCGCCAGGCGCTGACCGAGGAGGCGGCGGCGGAGTTCGCCGAACTGGCGCGCCGGCTGCGCGTGCGCGGACACGATCCGCAGGGGGTGGCGCATTTCGTCAACCGCTTGGTGTTCTGCATGTTCGCCGACGATGTCGGCCTGCTGCCGGACGGGTTGTTCGCGCAGATGCTGGGTCTGGCGAAGCGGCGCCCGACCCGCGCGGCCGAATACGCCGGGAATTTGTTCGGCGCGATGGCGCGGAACGGGGGCGAGGTGGGGTTCGTCGCCGTACCGTGGTTCAACGGCGGATTGTTCGAGGATGCCTCGGCGCTCCCCCTGGAACCGGCGGATATCGATCTGCTGTTGCGCGTAGGCACGCTGGACTGGGCGGAGATCGATCCCTCCATCCTGGGCACGTTGTTCGAGCGCGGGCTGGACCCGGACAAGCGCAGCCAGCTGGGCGCGCATTACACCGACGGGGCGAAGATCGAACTGTTGATCGACCCGGTGATCCGTCGCCCACTGGCCGCGGAATGGGAGACGACGAAGGCGGGGATTGCCGCGGCGCTGGCCGCTCCGGCACGCGGGCGCAAGCGCGGGGAGGGGGCCGCACAGGCGCAGGCGCTGTACCAGGGCTTCGTGGAACGGCTGCGGCGGTTCCGCGTGCTGGATCCGGCCTGCGGGTCGGGGAATTTCCTCTATCTGTCGTTGCAGGCGCTGAAGGATCTGGAGCATCAGGTCGGGGTTGAGGCCGAGGCGCTGGGCTTGCAGCGCGCGTTTCCGCAGGTGGGACCGGAGACGATGCTGGGGATCGAGATCAATCCCTATGCGGCGGAACTGGCGCGGGTGTCGGTGTGGATCGGGCATATCCAGTGGAACCGGCGGCACGGGTTCGCGGCGCCGTCGAATCCTGTGTTGCAGGCGCTGGACACGATCGAGTGCCGGGATGCGGTGCTGACGGCGGACGGGATGCCGGCAGCTTGGCCGGCGGCGGATGTGATCGTGGGGAATCCGCCGTTCCTGGGCGGGAAGCTGATGCGGCGGGTGCTGGGGGATGCGTATTGCGCGGCGCTGTTCGCGGCGTTCGCTGATCGCGTGCCGGCGGAGGCTGACCTGGTCTGCTACTGGTACGAAACGGCACGCCTGCAACTGGCACGCGGCGCTGCGGCGCGCGTAGGGTTGGTGGCGACGAACAGCATCCGCGGCGGCCCGAGCCGGGTAGTGCTGAACCGCCTCCGCGAGGTTGCCCGGATCTTCGAGGCTTGGAGCGACGAGCCTTGGACCGTGGATGGAGCCGCGGTGCGGGTTTCGTTGATTGCGTTTGCGCGACCCGATGCCGCACCACCGGCGTGCCTGAATGGACGGCGGGTCCCTGAGATATTCTCCGATCTGACGGGGCGCGACGGTGTCGATCTGACGCAGGCTCGCGCTCTGGCCGAAAATCGCGGTGCGGCCTTTATGGGCGATACGAAGGGGGGTGCGTTCGATGTTCCGGGCGAACTGGCGCGGCAGTGGCTGGAGATGCCGCTGAATGCCAACGGACGACCGAATGCGGACGTGCTGAAGCCATGGCTGAACGGGATGGACATCATGCGCCGTCCCGCCGACCGCTGGATCATCGACTTCGGTTGGACGATGAGTGAGACGGACGCACAGTACTATGCTGCGCCGTTTGCGCACGTGGTCGATCACGTCAAGCCGAAGCGGATGGGGAACAATCGGGAGTCGTACCGAAAATTCTGGTGGCGGCATGTGGAGCCAAGACCCGGAATGTGGCGAACTCTGTCTGGACTTGGTC
>DAHWDR010000107.1:0-4823 GCA_027330745.1 Acetobacteraceae bacterium
ACCGCGCTGCACGACGCGCCCGGTTTGCCCCCGTCCCTGCTGTCCCGGCTGGCCGCGCGGCCACGCGCGCTCCGGGTCGCGGCGCTACTGGCCGATGCCGACGTGCTGGCCTCGGCCGGGTTGACGGAGGCGAGCCTGCGCACGCAAACGGCACGGCTCGGCGCCGAACGCGGCCGCTGGCTCGCACCGGCCGAGACGCTCGGGTTCTTCGATCACCTGCTCGGCGGGCGCTTCATCAGCAGCGCGGGTCGGCGTCTGGACAGCAATCTTCAGGCGTTGCGCGCCCGGATCGCGGCGGCGCGGTAACGGGGAAGGGATCTGGTTGCGACGCGGCCGTCTCTGTTGTAACCTCCTGCCGGGACCGTACGCGGTGCTCAAGGGCGGAGGGGGCTCTCGTGAGCGACGAGCCGGATCGCAAGCTGGCGGCCATTCTGGCCGCGGACATGGTGGGTTTCTCGCGCCAGCTCGGCCAGGACGAGGCCGGCACGCTCGCCCGCCTCGACCATGCCAGGCGCGCCACGATCGATCCCGCCATCGCCACCCATCGCGGCCGGATTTTCAAGCTGATGGGTGACGGCATCCTGGCCGAATTCCCGAGCGCGGTCCTGGCGTTGCGCGCCGCAATCGCGATCCAGACCGGCCTCGGCGCGCACAACCGCGCGCTGGCCGAGGGCGAACGGATGGTGCTGCGCATCGGCGTCCATCAGGGCGAGGTCGTGATCGCCGGCGAAGACCTGCTCGGCGACGGGGTCAATGTCGCCGCGCGGATCGAGCCGCTCGCTCCAGCCGGCGGGATTTGCGTCTCGGCGCGGGTATATGAGGATTCGATCGGCAAACTGCGTCTGGGGTTTCAGGATCTGGGCGACCGCCCGCTCAAGAACATCGACCGCCCGGTTCGCGTCCTGCGTGTGTTGCTGCCCGGGGAGGACGCGATCGCGCCGGAACCGGAACCGTTCGCCGAGCGAACCATGGTACGCGCTGCCGTCGACGCTGCCGAGCGCACCTATGTGCGCGTCGCGGTCCCGCGGCGGCGCCATGTGCTGCTGCTCTCCGACCCGACCGGCGCCTCCCGCATGGTCCCGCTCGGCACCACGCCGCTGACGATCGGGCGGATCCCGCCCTGTGGACTGGTGCTGGACGACCGCGAGGTCTCGCGCCAGCACTGCCGGATCGAGATCGCGGGCGAGCACGTGGTGCTGACCGACCTGCAATCCACCAATGGCACGTTCCTGGACGGACAACGGATCGCGGTGCCGACCCGGCTGGCACCGGGCGCGCGGATCGTGCTGGGCCGGCACGGGCTGGTGTACGAGCGCGAGGAACTGGAAGCCGATCCGGAAGCGACCGGCACCGCGCACCGCATCACCGTCAGCCCGCCCAAAATCAGCCTGACCGGGCGCGTGGCCGCTGTCGAGGCCGGCTGACCCAAGCCCGCTACGGCGCGGTCCGTGCCCATAGCGCGCGCACCGACCGCATCATCTCCTGGGCTTCCACCCAGCGGTCCGATAATTCGTACCCGTCCGCGCCGGTGATCGCGTAGGGCGGCGGCCCGAGCTCCACCAGAAACGTCAGCCGCGCGTCCGGACCCGCGCGCCGGCGCCAGGAACGGAACCCGTATTCCCACCACCCCATGAACAGCGCCACCCAGTCCCGATGCTGGGGAAATCCAAGCTGCACCTGCACCTGCTCGCGTGAGGCCACGCGCCCGTGCAGCCCCCAGCTCTGGTCCAGGACGCGATGGATCAGCGCGTGGTTCTCCGCGCTCACCGGCCAGGCGAATTCCCGCCCCACCAGATAATGCGACAGATCGGCGGTCAGCCGCAGATCCGGGAAACACTCCAGCAGCCGCAGGGTGAAGAACAGGTCGGTGGTCATGCGGTCGCGATGGGTCTCGACATGCACCGCCACGCCGGCCCGCTCGGCGAGCCGCCGCCAGCCGTCCAGCAGCGCGATGCAGTCCTCCAACCGGTGCGGGCGGATATCGGGTTGGAGGTTGACGTGATCGGCACCGAGTTCGGCCACCAGATCGAGGACCGGCGCCAAATCCTCGACCTGGCTCGGGTAGCATTGCGCCTGCCAGGTCAGGCCGTGGTCGCGCAGAAAACCGGTGACGCGGCGGGCGAAGGCGGGATCGACGAAGCGCACGCCCGCACCGTCGAACCCGGCGTCGCGGATCATCTGCAATTGGGTCTCGAGCGGCCATTCGGCGCCGTCCGGGCGGCGGCGTTCCATCGCCCAGAGCGACTGATAGACGGCAAGGGTCTGCGGCATGGTGGGACCCGATGGAGCAGCGATCCGGTAGCCTACGCCCGCTGTCGCCGCGGAGTCACCCGTCGGATCACCCCCTGTGTCCCCCTGGGCTCGTCTCGGTCTTCGGCCGCGGGTTGAAATCCGCCGGCGGGGAGGTGTGGATACCAAGCTGCGCATCCACCGGCACGATGCCGAGCGCCTTGCACCCATAACCGGTGACCGCCGGCAGCCGATCCACCAGCCGCGCCGGTGTTTCGGCATAGGATGGCGGCAGCGGCGCGGCGCGTCCGGACAGCCGCGCGGCATCGAAACCGGACAGCAGATCGGTCACGTCCGGGGTCAACGCGTCCTCCGGCCCCAGGTTGGCCTGGTGGAAGCGCAGCCGACCGATCTTCCGCCCCTCAAGCTCGTCAGGCAGGCTCGCCAGCGGCGGCAGCGCGAACAGGGCATCGACGAATTTCACCACCGAGGCATGATTGCCCACCGCATGGACCACCGCGTGAACCCGCGCATAGGGCGAGATCAGCAGCAGCGGCACCCGCGGTCCGTCGCTGATGCGGTCTCCATTCGGCCCGTATTGCAACGCCGGCGGCGGGACGTGGTCGTAATCGCCTTCGGAATCGTCCCAGGTGATGATGATGGCCGCCTGCTTCCAGTAGCGGCTGGCGGCGATGGCGTTGACCGCGCGCGCCACCATCGCCTCGCTGATTTCTGCGTCGGAATAGCCGGGATGGTCGTCATCGCCGAGGAAGCGGCGCTGCACCGCGGCCGCCGGGTCGGCCGGTTTCAGACCGAAGATGTTGTCGTAGCCGCCCTTGACGTAGAATACGCCACCGGCTGCCGGCAAGGTGCCGCCCTTCAGCGCGGCAAAGAAATCGGCCAGTCCCCGCAGCTTTGCCCGCATCACCGGGTTGTTGGCGATGTAGCCGAAATATTGCGGCCCGTTATGATGGGTGATGTAGGACGCGTGCTGACCGGTGGCATCGGTCGGATCGACGCTGTCGGTCGGTTCGTGGTCGAACCCTTCCTCGAACCAGCGCCAGTCCACCGCGGCGTGGCCGCCATGCCCGATCGCCGCCACGTCCTGGCGCACATCGGCCAGATCCGTGGCCGCCCGCGTATCCTGGGTCACCACCCCGGGCAGGCTGCGCCCGGCCAGGGTCAGCGGCAGCGAGGCATAGGTCTGATTGAGCTGGATCGGATACGGATGCGCACCGGCGAAATCATGCGCGTTGACGGCGATCTTGTGGGCGGTCGGATCCCGGGGCGAGCCCCAGAGCGGGTCGGCATCGTTGGCCACCGGCTCGCCGAGGTCATGGTTCGCATCCCACCACGCCGCGGCCGGATGCAGCATCCACTGCGTCACCCCAGTCTGCGCCGCGATGATCGACAGATTGCCCGGGGTGGAGGGACCGACGATTTCCTGGAAGATATGATCGTACAGGGCGAAGCGGTCGGCATAGCGCCACAGGATCGGCACCGTGTCGCAATCCTCGTAGGCCATGGCGAGTTCGCCGAACTGCTTGGCTTTCAGGCTCGGCTTGCCGTGCGGAGAATATTTGCGTTCCTCGGCCAGCGCGAAATGGTCCATCAGCGCGTGGCCGGCCTCGATATCCATCTTGCGGAACAGGATGTCGTGGGAGTGATCGACATCGTCGGTGTCGGCGGCGAACTGCGCGGGGCCGATGCGGAACGGGCCGATCGTGCCCATCGTTCCGTCGGTGTTCAGGATTGGCTGGACGAAGCCGGGCGTGGCGACGCCGGGGCGGCTATAGATCCCGTCGGCGCCGGGATAGGTGCCGAAATAGGAATCGAACGAGCGGTTCTCCTGGTACAGAACGAACACGTATTTGATGTGGCGGCGCACCAGCGCCAGCCGCTGCGCCGGGGTCAGCCCCGGCTCACGCGCCACCGGCACAAGATAGGCACGCACATCCGGCGTGGGCGCCGTGCGCAGCGGAGCGGCCTGGGCGGCAACGAGACCCAACGCGGCAACGAGACCCAGCGCAGTGGCGCCGACCAGGGCAGCGAGACGACGGACGAACATACGAAACCCCCGCGAGATGCGAACGGGTTTCGCGGGTGCTCCGGGGTGGTGCAAGCGACGTTTTTATGACGCCCCGACGCGCGGTACCGAGCCTGAAGCGGCCCCCGATGCGACCCCGGGCGCGGCCGTCCCCAGCGTAGCGGGCTGCACCATCCGCAGCGCGGTGCCGACGATCGCGCCGACATTGCCCAGATCCGCCGGCACGATCAGCGTGGTTCCCGCTTTCGCCAGGTTGCCCCACTGGCCGATGAAATCCTTCGCCAACTGCATCTGCAACGCCGCCATCCCGCCATCGGCCACCGCCGATTCGCCGATCGTGCGGATTGCCGCGGCGGTGGCGGTCGCGACCAACTCGATCGCCTTGGCCTCTCCCTCGGCACGCAGAACCTCCGCCTGGCGGCGGCCGTCCGCGACATTGATGTCCTGCTGGCGCTGGCCCTCGGAGGTGTTGATCTGCTGCTGGCGCAGCCCTTCCGAGCGCGCGATCGTGGCGCGTTTCTCGCGTTCGGCGGTGATCTGCAATTCC
>DAHWDR010000137.1:0-7479 GCA_027330745.1 Acetobacteraceae bacterium
CTCGCCCTGGCCATTCCGGCACTCGCGCAGACCGCCCCGCGCGATACCGGCGGCACGCCGGGAAACGGCCAGGCCGCGGTGAGCGGCCCGAACGACACGGGCGGCACGCCCGGCAACGGCCAGGCGGCGGTGAACGGCCAGCGTGACCAGGGTGGCACCCCCGGCAACGGTCAGGCCGCGACCAACGGCGAGCGCGACCAGGGCGGCACGCCCGGCAATGGCAAAGCCAAGACGAACAAGTAGTCGCCTTCGGGAGACCGTGAACCGGGGCGGCGCGGGCATCCGCCCGCCCCCGGTTGCCGCCGATGACCCGGTTCCGCCCGCTCTCCGCCGCACTTCTCGTTCTGGGCTTGTGCCTCGGGACGGCACCGCGCGCGCCCGCGGCACCGGCGGCCGGCTGGACCGCGGTCGCGGCCCGGGCCGTGCCGGCGACGGTCAACATCCTGGTGGTGAGGCTTGCCACCGGCAAACCCGACCCCGACGACCCCAGCACCGCCCCGCCCGGAGCGCGGGAGCGCTTCGTCGGCTCCGGCTTCATCGTCGATCCGTCCGGGATCATCGTGACCAACAAGCACGTCATCCAGGGCGCGCTCTGGATCACCGTGCGGCTGGCGGACGGGACGGAGCTTCCGGCGAAGCTGATCGCCGCCTCGCCATTCGTCGATCTCGCGCTGCTCAAGGTGAATGCGGGGCATAAGCTGCCGGTCCTGGCGCTGGGGAACGGGGACGCCGCCAAACCGGGAGAACCGGTGCTGGCGATCGGCGATCCGCAGGGGGTCGGCACCTCGCTCAGCGCCGGCATCGTCAGCGGCACCCAGCGCGACCTGATGAACACCCCGTTCGACGATTACGTGCAGACCGACGCGGCGATCAACCACGGCAACTCCGGCGGGCCGCTGCTGGACCGGCGCGGAAAGGTCATCGGCGTCAACACTATCCTGCTGACCAACCTGCCCAACGAGGGATCGAACGGGCTGGGCTTCGCGATCTCCTCCAACGTGGTGGCCGACGCGCTGCGCCATCTGCTGCACCCCGATCGCCGGCCGATCGGCTGGATCGGGCTGCATCTGCAGGGGATGACGCCGAACCTCGCGGTCGCGCTGGGCTTGCGCGCGCCGATGGGGGCACTGGTGACCAAGGTGGATCGCGCCAGCCCCGCCGCCGCGGCCGGGCTGCGGCCCGGCGACGTGGTGCTGCGCTACGACGACGCGGTTCCGAGGAGCGCGCGCCAGCTGATGCGCCGGATCGCCACCACGCCGATCGGGACGCCGCGGGTGCTGGAAATCTGGACCCGCCGCGCCACGCGACGGATCACCCTGACGGTGCGGGTCTGGCCCGGGCTGGCCGGCGGCACCGCCGGCGTGCTGGGCGATCCGTTGCAGGCGCTCCCCACCCTGCCCGATCTGGGGCTGCTGCTGGCGCCGATCAGCCCGGTGGCGCGCACGGCCTACAAGCTCAAGGACAGCCGAGGCGTGCTGATCGCCGCGGTGGACCGCATGTCGGAAGCCTATAGTCGCGGCCTGCGTCCCGGCCTGCTGATCGAGCGGGTGCAAGGCCGGGCGGTGACCACGCCGGCGGCGGCGCTTGCCCTGATCGCGCGGGCGGCGCGTCACCTGCCGGTGGTGGCGCTGCTGATCCGCTGGTCCGACGGGCCGCGGTGGATCGCGCTGCACACGGGCTACCGCGCCGCTGCCTCGGCGCGCGGGCCCTGAGCCTTCCGCCTTCGCCGGGGCCGCCGCTCACGTCGTGCGCTTGCGGAACAACCAGCCCGCGGCCGTCAGGCTCGCCAGCCCGATCAGCGCCATCGGCCAGTATTGCGGAACCAGCGCCCGCGCCCCGTCGCCTTCCAGGAACACGCCGCGCACGATCACCAGGAAATACCGCATCGGGTTCAGCAGGGTCAGGTCCTGCACCCAGGCCGGCATGTTGGCGATCGGCGTGGCGAAGCCGGACAGGATGATCGACGGCACCATGAAGAGGAATGCCCCCAGCAGCGCCTGTTGCTGCGTCGCCGCCAGCGAGGAGATCGCCAGCCCGACGCCCGTCACCGCCACCACGAACAGCAGCAGCCCCAGATAGAGCGGCAGCAATCCCCCGCGCAGCGGCACGTCGAACCACCACACCGCCGCGGCGATGATCACCGAGGCCTCGAACCCGCCGATCAGCAACCCCGGCAGCCCCTTGCCCAGCAGGATGTCGATCGGGCGCAGCGGCGTGACCAGCAGCTGGTCGAAGGTGCCGGTCTCGCGCTCGCGGGCCACCGACAAGGCCACCACCAGCAGGGTGACCACCTGGGTGAGCAAGGCGACGATGCCGGGCACGATGAACCAGCGCGAACTCAGGGTCGGGTTGTAGCGGGCGCGGATATCGAGCACCGCCGGCGGCGGCGGCGCGCCATGCGCCTGCCCCCAGGCGAGCGCGAAATCGGTCAGGATGGTGTTCGCATAGCCCTCGGTCAGCAGCGCGGTGTTGGAATTGCGCCCATCGACGATCACCTGCACCGGCGCCGGCTGGCCGGTCAGCAAGTCGCGGGTGAAGCGGCGATCGATCACCAGCACCAGCCGAACCTGGCGGGAGTCGATCAGCGCGTCGATCCGGTGCGAACTGCGCAGCATCGCGATCAGATGGAATGTCGGCGAGCCGACGAAGCGCGCCACCAAATCGCGCGAGGCCTGGCTCGGGTCCTGATCGTAGATCGCGATCGGCACGTGATTGAGATCGAAGGTGGCGGCGTAGCCGAACACCATGAGCTGGATCAGCGGCGGCCCGATCAGCACCATGCGGCTTTTCGCATCGCGCAGCACCGCCAGCAGTTCCTTGACGATCAGCGCGAGCACCTGGCCGATCATGCGCCTAATCCAGCCGCTTGCGCGCGGTGGCCCGCGCGAGGCCGAGGAAGATCGCCGCCATCACCGCCAGCGCCAGGGCGTTGGGCAGGATCACCGACCAGACATCGCCGGCCAGGAACACCGATTGCAGGATGGCCACGAAATACCGCGCGGCGACGACATGAGTGAGAAGCCGCACCACCGCGGGCATCGCGTTGATGTCGAACACGAAGCCCGAGAGGATGAAGGCGGGCAGGAAAGTGGTGATGATGGCGATCTGCCCGGCCACGAACTGGTTGCGCGCGAAGCCCGAGATCAGCAGCCCCATCCCCAGCGCCGCCAGCATGAACAGCGCCGAGGTGGCGGTCAGCACCCAGACCGAGCCTTCGAGCGGCACGCCGAACAGGAACACCGCGATCGCCACCGAGGCGCCCATTCCGCCCATCCCCAGCAGGAAATACGGGATCAGCTTGGCCAGCAGCACCTCGTTGATGGTGACCCGGGTGACCATCAGCGCTTCCAGCGTGCCGCGTTCCCATTCCCGCGCGATCACCAGCGCCGTTAGCAGCGCGCCGGTCAGGGTCATGATGACCGCGATCAGTCCGGGCACCAGATAGTCCCGGCTGTCCACCGCCGGGTTGAAGCGCACCTGCGGCTGGACCGAGAGCGCGATCGGCGGCGCGCGTCCCTGCGCGGTGGCCCGTTGGGTCAGCCAGTTCGCCCAGAGCTGCTGCACATAGCCCTCGATCAGCCGTGCGTCGTTGGCGTCCACCCCGTTGACGATCACCCCGATCGGGGCGTCGCCGCCGGCCTGGGCGCGGCGGGCGAAATCGCTCGTGAGCCAGACGATCGCCTGCACCCGGCGCGCGGCCATCGCACGCTCCGCCGCCTGGATGGTCAGGAAGCGGCGCGGGCGAAAGAATGGCGAATGGGCGAAGGCGCCGGTAAAACTGGCGGACAGCGCGCCCGGCCGCTGGACCACCAGCGCGACCGGAACGTTGCGCGCATCGAGCGAGACCCCGTAGCCGAAGATCAGCAGCAGCACCGCGGGCAGCAGGAAGGCGATCGCCAGCGCCGAGGGGTCGCGCCAGATCTGCAACGTTTCCTTGCGCAGCAGCCCGATCAGCCGACGCGATGCCGCGCCGCTCATGCCGCCTGTCCGATCACGGAGATGAAGGCGTCCTCCATCGTGGGGTCCGGCCGTTCGGCGGTGCGGGCGGTCTGCTTGATCGCCTCCGGCTCGCCCTCGGCCAGCACCCGGCCCTGCGCCATGATGACCAATCGATCGCAGTACTCCGCTTCCTCCATGAAATGGGTGGTCACCAGCACCGTCACCCCCTGTTCGGCGAGGGCGGCGATGCGACGCCAGAACTCCCGCCGGGCCAGCGGATCCACCCCCGAGGTGGGCTCGTCGAGAAACAGGATGTCCGGCTCGTGCATCAGCGCGCAGGCCAGCGCGAGGCGCTGCTTGTAGCCGAGCGGCAGGTCGCGGGCGGTCGCCTCGCGCAGGCCGCCGAGTTCGAACTCCGTCTCGGCCCAGGCGATGCGGGCGCTCCGGCGCGCCCCCGCCAGGCGATAGGCGCTGGCGAAAAAGCGCAGGTTCTGGGCCACCGACAGGTCGCCATAGAGCGAGAATTTCTGCGCCATGTAGCCGATCCGCGCGCGCGCCGGGGCCGCCGCCGTGCGCAGGTCGAACCCGGCGACGCGCAGGCTGCCGGCGGACGGCGGCAACAGCCCGCACAACATGCGGAAGGTGGTGGATTTGCCGGCGCCGTTGGCCCCCAGCAGGCCGAAAATCTCTCCGCGCGCGACCGCGAAGCTGACGTCATCGACCGCGGTGAAGCTGCCGAAGCGGCGGGTCAGATGGGCCACCGAGATGACCTCGCCGTTCGCCTCGACCTCGCGCCGGGGGGGAAGGTCGGACGGGGCTTGCGACCGGGCGGGCGACTGCCCGCGCAGCCGGGCGACGAACCCGTCCTCGAAACGGGGCGGCACCGGCCGCAAGATCACCTCCGGCGGGGGTTCGGGAGGAGCGGCTGCCGCCATCACCACCCGCACGCCACTGCCCTGGATCACGGTGTCGATCACGCCCGGCAGACCGGCAAGCAGGGCCTGCAAGCGACGGCGCCCGAACCCGGCGGTGGCGCGGAAGCTGCGGCCGGCCATCGTCGCGGTGAAATCGGCGGGCGGCCCCTGGCCGAGCAGCCTGCCCTCATGCAGCAGCAGCACGTGCTCGCAGCGTTCGGCCTCGTCCAGATAGGCGGTGCTGAACAGCACCGTCATCCCCGCCGCCCGCGTCAGATGGTCGATGATCTGCCACAACTCCCGCCGCGACACCGGATCGACGCCCACCGTCGGTTCGTCCAGCAGCAGCAGTTCGGGCGGGCGCACCAGCGTGCAGGCGAGGCCGAGCTTCTGCTTCATCCCGCCCGACAGCCGCCCCGCCATGCGCGCGATGAAGGGGCCGAGCCCGGTCATGTGCAGCAGCTCGGCATAGCGCTCGGGCCGCTCGGACGGCGTCACGCCCTGCAGATCGGCGTAGAGATCGAGATTTTCGCGGACGCTGAGATCCTCGTAGAGGCCGAAGCGCTGAGGCATGTAGCCAAGCTGCCCCTGCACCCTGAGCGGATCGGCCGCGACATCGGTCCCGAGCACGGTGATGCGGCCGGACTGGACGCGCAGCAGGCCGGCAACCAGGCGCATCAAAGTGGTCTTCCCGGCGCCATCGGGACCGATCAGCCCGGTGACCCGCCCGATGGCGGCCTCAGCCGTCACCCCGTCAAGCGCCAGCACCTCCCGCTTGCCCAGGCGGAAGCGGTGGCGGATCGCGTCCAGCCGCAGGGCCAGGGCGGGGTCAGCGGGTTCCGGCATGGTCCGGGCCACAGCCGGGGGGCTGCGGGATCGGCCGCGCCCCGGGCGCGATCCGGACCGTCGCCGGCATCCCCAGCCGCAGCCCGCCATCGTCGTCGCAGACATAGACCCGCAGCTGGTAAACCAGCGCGGTGCGCAGCGCCGGGGTCTCCACCGTCTTCGGCGTGAACTCCGCCACCGGGGAGAGATAGCCGATCCAGCTGTGATAGACGTGACCGGGGGAGCTGTCGGTGGAGACGGTGGCGGGCGCGCCGAGCGGCACCTTACCCAGCGCGTCCTCCGGCACATAAGCGCGCACCCAGAGCGGGTTGGGCAGGGCAATGGTGAAGACCGGCGTTCCGGGCGCGGCCATGTCGCCGGGCTCGAGGATACGATCCTCCACCACCCCGTCGGCCGGCGCGTAGAGCCGGGTATCTTCCCACTCCCGCCGCGCCAGCGCGACCGCGCCGCGTGCCGCCTCGACGGTGGCGGCGGCGGCGGCGATGTCCTCGACGCGCGGCCCTTTCACCGCCAGGACCCAGGCCTGACGCGCCGCCTCGTGTTGCTGGCGGGCGGCGTCATAGGCGGCGTGGGCGTCGTCCCGGGCCTGAACCGTGCCGGAACTGGTCCGCGCCAGCGCCTCGGCGCGGCGATAGTTCACCGCATCGTTGCGGTAGGTCACCGCGAGCGCGTCCATGGTGGCCCGAGCCTCGGCGATCTCCTCCGGGCGGGACCCGGCGCGCAGCTTCGCCAGAGCCTGCTGGTCCGCCGCGAGTTGCCCGCGGGCCTGGGCCAGCGCGGCGGCGTAGCGCGTGGCATCGAGGGTCGCCAGCAACTGGCCCCGCTTCAGCACCGCGCCTTCCTGCACCAGCATCCGCATGATGTGGCCGGTGTCGTTGAACGCCGGCTGGACCTCGCGGATATCGACATCGCCATACAAGGTGAGCGCGCCGGCCGCGCCCGCCCCATCGCGACGGAGATGGTACCAGATCCCCCCCGCAACGGCGGCGAGGATCACCAGCAGCAGAACCAGACGAGCGCGCAACGGCATGGCGGTATGGGCCAGGACGAATGTTCCGCGGCAGGCTAGGCCCTCCCGCCGCCGGCGTCTTGATCCGGATCAACCGCGACGCATCGCCCCGCGCTCGTACCACCCTCGGCTGGCCCGCACGATCCGCACCACCGACAGCATCACCGGCACCTCCACCAGCACGCCGACCACGGTGGCCAGCGCCGCGCCGGACTGGAAGCCGAACAGCGCGATCGCCGCCGCCACCGCGAGCTCGAAGAAGTTCGATGCCCCGATCAGCGCCGAGGGCCCCGCCACGCACCATTCCGTGCCCAGCGCGCGGTTCACCCCATAGGCCAGGGCGGAGTTGAAATAGACCTGCACGATGATCGGCACCGCCAGCAGCAGGATCACCGCCGGCTGCGCCACGATCTGCCGCCCCTGCAAGCCGAACAGGATCACCAGGGTGGCCAGCAGCGCCACCAGCGAGACCGGCCCCAGCCGGCGCAGCATCGCCGCCAGCGCCCCCGGCCCGCGCCGCAGCAGCCCGCGCCGCCAGACCTGGGCGATGATCACCGGCACCACGATATAGAGCACCACCGACAGCACCAGCGTGTCCCACGGCACGGTGATGGAGGACAGCCCCAGCAGCAGCCCCACGATCGGGGCGAAGGCCACCACCATGATCGTATCATTCAACGCCACCTGGCTGAGGGTGAAATGCGGCTCCCCGTCCACCAGGTTGGACCAGACGAAGACCATCGCCGTGCAGGGCGCGGCGGCGAGCAGGAT
>DAHWDR010000143.1:0-10763 GCA_027330745.1 Acetobacteraceae bacterium
TCTTCCCCGCAACCCCGGGCCAGCTGCGCAACGCGGCGCCGCAACCGCTGACCCGGGGCGATGGGCTGATCCTGCGCCTGACCCCGGCCGCCGGTTTCGCCCCAGCCCAGGCGCTACGCGGCGTGCTGGAACTGACCGACCGGACCGGCGCACGCACCGCCCTCGCCATCGTCGCCACGCCCGGCCCACCACACGGCCCACCACACGGCCCACTGGCCGGCCCGCTGGCCCGGAATGCGCCGCCCGCCGCGCCGGCTTCGGCGCTTTGGGCATTGCTCGGCTTCGGCTTTCTCGGTGGCCTGATCCTGAACCTGATGCCGTGCGTGTTCCCGGTGCTGGCTCTCAAGGCAATGGCGCTGGCCGGCGCCGGCGGGGGCGCTAACGCGCGGGTGCGCGCACTGGCCTTGTCCTATGCCGCCGGTGTGCTGGCCGCCTTCACCGCGCTGGGCCTGGCGCTGCTGGTCGCGCGCGCGGCCGGGTATGGGCTGGGGTGGGGGTTCCAGTTCGCCTCCCCCGCCGCGGTCGGCGCGATGGCGCTGGTGCTGTTCGCCGTCGGCCTCAATCTGTCGGGCGTGTTCCAGGCAGGCGGAAGCGCAGGGTTGGTCCAAGGGGTAGGCCAAGGGGTCATTGCGCGCGGCGGCCATGTCGGCAGTTTTTTCACCGGGTTGTTGGCGGTCGTGGTCGCATCGCCCTGCACCGCGCCGTTCATGGCCGCCGCGGTGGGCGGTGCACTGGCCGCGCCGGGGATCGTGGCGGTCGGCGTGTTCCTTGCCCTCGGCGCCGGCCTGGCCGCGCCGGTCCTGGCGCTGGCCGCGATTCCGGCGCTGGGCCGGCGCCTGCCGCGCCCGGGCGCATGGATGGTGCGGCTGCGCCAAGTACTGGCGTTCCCGATGTATGGCGCCGCGGTCTGGCTGGTCTGGGTGGTCAGCACCGAGGCCGGGTCGCCCGGCGTGGCCGCCATGGGCGCGGCGCTGGTCGCGATCGGATTCGCGGCCTGGTCGCTGGGGCTGGCACAGCAGGGCGGACGGGTCGGGTTCGCACTCGCCGGCGCGGGCGCGCTCGCGGCCCTGGCGGCGCTGGGCTGGATCGCCGCAACTCCGCCCGCCGCCGCCAGGGCCGCGCCCGCGTCCGGTATGGCGTTCAGCGCCGCGCGCCTGGCGCGGCTACGCGCCGTCGGCCGCCCGGTGTTCGTCGATGTCACCGCACGCTGGTGCCTGACCTGCCAGGTGAACGAACGGTTGGCGCTGGACACGCCCACCACGCGCGCCGCCTTCGCCGCGCGCCACGTCGCGGTGCTGGTGGCGGACTGGACCGCGCAGCCGGCCGCGATCACCCGCTATTTACGCGCGCATGGGCGCGACGGCGTGCCGCTTTATGTCTTCTATGCGCCCGGCGTCCCGCATGGCCGTCTGCTGCCCCAACTGCTGACGCCGGGCTTGGTGCAACACGCGATCGAGCGCGCGTCGGGCGCAATGCACGGTTGACTTGCGCGCGCGGCTTCGCCACCTTCCGGCGCAGCACAACAGAGCGCCGGCGGACCCTCCGCAACGGCACGCTAGGCGGGGTGACGATGGGAAGGCAGCGCGCCAGGTTGGGCGGAATCAAGGCCTTGCGGCCATGAACGGAGCGACGGGACCGCTGCTCGCGGTCCGCGACGTGGTCATGCGCTTCGGTGGCGTGATCGCCCTGAACGGCGTGTCGTTCGATGTCGAACGCGGCCAGATCTGCGGCCTGATCGGCCCCAACGGGTCCGGCAAGACCACGCTGTTCAACTGCATCAGCGGCATCTATCGCAATACCGCGGGCGAGATCGGCTTCGACGGCGCGCGGCTGACCGGCCAGCCGCGCCATCGCATGGCCGGACTCGGGATCGGGCGCACGTTCCAGAACGTCGCATTGTTTCGCGCGCTTTCGGTGCGTGAGAACATTCTGGTCGGCGCCCATCACCTGGGCCACACCGGTTTCATCGCCAATGCACTGCGCCTGCCATCGGTCCGCACCGAGGCCGCCGCCGCAGCCGCGCCGCTTGGCGAACTCCTGGACCTGCTGGACCTGACCGACGTGGCCGACATCCAGGCCGGCAGCCTGCCGTTTCCCACCCAGAAGCGGATCGAGCTGGCGCGCGCCCTGATCGGCCGCCCGAAATTGCTGCTGCTGGACGAACCCGCCGGCGGCCTCAATCACGCCGAGGTGGACGAACTCGCGCAACTGCTCCTGCGCATCCGCGGCCATCACGACCTGACCATCCTGCTGGTCGAGCATCACATGAGCCTGGTGATGCGCGTGTCGGAGAAAGTCGTCGCCCTGGAATTCGGGCGCAAGATCGCCGACGGCACACCCGACGAGGTGCGCCGCGAACCCGAAGTGATCCGCGCCTATCTGGGCGAAACCGAGGAGGAAGCGCAACATGCCGGCGCTGCTTGAGGCACGCGGCCTCTGCGCCGGCTATGGCGTGTCCGACGTATTGCACGGCATCGATTTCACGGTCGAAGAGGGCGGCGTCACCGCGCTGCTCGGTGCCAACGGCGCCGGCAAGACCACCACGCTGCGGGCATTATGCGGCATGATCCGCCGCCGCGGCGAGATCACGCTCGGCGGCGTGCGCATCGACCGGGACTCGACCGAGAACATCGTCCGCCGCGGCGTCGGCCATGTGCCCGACGGACGCGGCACGTTCATGGAATTGTCGGTGGAGGAGAATCTCCGCCTCGGCGCCTATACCCGCCGCGATCGCGCCGGGGTCGCGGCCGACACGGAACGCCTGTTCGGCTATTTCCCCCGCCTGAAAGAGCGCTACCGCCAGCAGGCCGGCACCTTGTCGGGGGGCGAGCAGCAAATGCTGGCGATTGCGCGCGCGCTGCTGGTGAAGCCGCGGCTGCTGCTGCTGGATGAACCTTCGTTCGGACTGGCGCCGCTGATCGTGCAGGACATCTTCCACATCCTGCGCCGCATCAACACCGAGGAACGCATGGCGATCCTGGTGGTCGAGCAGAACGCGAGCCTCGCGCTCGATCTCGCCGACCACGCCTTCCTGCTGGAAACGGGGCGCATCGTCGTCTCCGGCACCGCGAGCGCGATCCGTCAGGATGAGACGGTGCGACGTTCCTATCTCGGTTACTGACGGAGACGCGCATGAACGGGCTGCTACATCAGATCGCGTCGGGCGTCGCCTCGGGCGCCATCTACGCCTCGGTCTCGCTGGCACTGGTGATGATCTACCAGGCGACGCATCACGTGAATTTCGCGCAAGGCGAGATGGCAACCTTGTCCACCTTCGTCGCGCTGACATTGATCCATGCCGGTGTGCCGTTCTGGGCCGCGTTCGCGATCACGGTGGTGCTGTCATTCGGCCTTGGCGTTGGGGTGGAGCGGATCCTGATGCGTCCGGTGATGAACGCGCCCGTGTTGACCTCGGTCGGCGTGTTCATCGGTTTGCTGCTGGTGATCAACGCCCTGGATGGGTGGATCTTCGGTTTCACGATCAAGGCGTTTCCCTCGCCATTCCATTCCGCGCATCCGTTGCTGGGGGGCTTTGTCTCGCCCCATGAAATCGGCGAGACCGGGCTGACGGTGGTGGTGCTGACGCTGGTCTGGCTGTTCTTCCGCTTCACGCCGCTGGGGCTGGCGATGCGCGCGGCGGCGCATAACCCGGTCTCGGCGCGGCTCTGCGGAGTGAATGTCAGCCGGATGCTTGGGCTGGGCTGGGGCCTGGCGGCGGCGATCGGGGCGGCGGCGGGAATCATGGTCGCCCCGGTGGTGTTCCTGGACCCCAACATGATGTCGGGGATCCTGCTCTATGCGTTCGCCGGCGCGTTGCTCGGCGGCGTGGACAGCCCGTTCGGCGCGGTCATCGGCGGGTTCATCGTCGGCGTGCTGGAGAACATCTTCGGCGCCTATGTCGTGGGCACCGAGCTGAAGCTGACCGTGGCCTTGATCATCATTGTCTCCGTGCTGCTCGTGCGGCCCGCCGGGCTGTTCGGCCGCGCGCTGCAAGTCCGGGTGTAATACGATGCGCGAGTCCCGCTCCGCCCCGACCGCGTTCGGCGGCATCGCTGTCTTCGCGGTGCTGTTCGCGCTCACCTTCATGGCGTCCTCGTATCATCTGTTCCAGTTGACGATGCTGGTGGTGTACGCGGTCGCGGTACTGGGGATGGTGATCCTGACCGGGTTCGGCGGGCAGATTTCGCTGGGCCAGGGTGCGTTCTTTGCGATCGGCTCGTATGTCACCGCGATCCTGATGGCAAACTACAACTGGCCGTACTGGGCGACCTTGCCGGTGGCGGCGGCGGCGTCGGCGCTGGTGGGATTCCTGGTGGGCTTCCCGGCGCTGCGGCTGGGCGGGCTGTACCTGGCGCTGACCACCTTCGCGCTGGCGGTGGCGGTGCCGCAGGTGCTGAAGGTGGACGCGCTATCGGGGCTGACCGGCGGTGTGCAGGGCCTGACCATGGACAAGGCCGAGGCACCGTTTCACCTGCCGCTTACCGGCGATCAATGGATCTATCTGTTCACCCTGCTGGTGGGCGGGGTGATGTTCCTGCTGGCGTGGAATCTCGGCCGCGGGCGGATCGGGCGGGCGATGATGGCCGTGCGCGAACAATCCACCGCCGCCGAGGCGATGGGCATCAACCTGGCCGGGCTGAAAACCCGCACTTTCGCGGTCTCGGCGATGTTCACCGGCGTGGCCGGCGCGCTGAGCTCGATCGCGGTGCAGTTCGTCGCCCCGGACAGTTTCAATTTCTTCCTCTCGATCACCTTGTTCGTCGGGCTGGTGGTGGGCGGCGTGGACTCGATCCCCGGCGCGCTGTTCGGCGGCGCCTTCATCGAGTTCATACCGAACATCGCCAACGACATTTCCAAGGCCGCGCCCGGGGCGATCTACGGGGCGATCCTGATCGCGTTCATGTTCGTCATGCCGCGCGGCGTGGGCGGTGCGATCGGCGCGTTGCTGCGCCGCCGGCGCGCGCGCCCCGCACCGGCACCCGCTCCGGCGGAGTAGCCATCGCCGCTTCGCGCGCGCGACCGAGCCGGCCCGGCCGTGGTAGTCTGCCGCGATGAAGCGCTTCTGGAACGACGCCCGCGCCGCCCCCGACCCCGCCGGGCACGCTATCTTGCTGGATGGCCGCATGCTGCGGCTGCCCGGCGGCGCGGTGCTGCGTGTCGGCCCCGCCGCGCTCGCCGCCGCCATCGCCGCCGAATGGCAGGCGGCGGGCGGCGCGCGCGGCGGCGAGATGTCGTTCGCCGACACGCCGCTGACCCGCCTGGCCGGCACCGCGCAGGAGCGCATCGCCCCGGATCCCGCGCCGGTCGTGACGGTGCTGGCAAGCTACGGCGCCACCGACCTGCTGTGCTACCGCGCCGAAACCCCCGCGACGCTGGTCCGCCACCAGCACGCGCACTGGCAACCCTGGCTGGATTGGGCGGCGCTGCATCTGGACGCGAATCTGCTCACCGGCGCCGGCGTGATCGCGATCGCGCAGCCCGAGGCCAGCCTGACCGCGCTGCGCCGCGCCGTGGCCGCGCTCGATCCGCTGGCGCTGGCCGCGTTGGGGCTGGCGGTGCCGGCGCTGGGCAGTCTGGTGCTGGGACTGGCGCTGGCGCGGCGGGCGCTGCCGGCGGCGGAGGCGCATCGGCTGGGCGCGCTCGACGAACTTTACCAGGTCTCGCTGTGGGGCGAGGACGCGCAGGCCGCCGCGCGCCGCGCCGCCGTCGCCGCCGACATCGCGCTGGCGGGGCGGATGTTCGCGTTGCTGGATGACGCGCCCTAATCCGGGTCCGGGTCGTCGATCCCGATCAGCCCGACCACGGCCGCATTGATCAACACTTTCCCGGCATGGCGAAAATTGACCGTCACCCGGTCCCCGATCGCGGATTGTACCTGACCGGGTCCCCAGTCCGGTCTGTCGGGATGGCAGACCCAGTTGCCCGGTTCCATCGGGCCGATCGGGGGTGGCGGCATGGCACACTCCGGGGTTGCGGTGAACGTAGTAAATTTGACCTTCGTCTCAGGTTATGACATTCCCTCCTCCCAGAGGGTAAAGACCGATGCCGTATTCCGTCCAGCTTGCCGAACTGCTCTGCGCCCGGCTGTGCCACGACCTCGGGGGGCCGATCGCCAGCCTGGCCGGCGCCGTGGAACTGGCAACCCCGGATGCCACCTACCTTGCCGAAATCGCCGCTGCCAGCACCGAGCTCGGGTTGCGCCTGCGCCTGCTGCGCGCGGCCTTCGGCAGCCGCGGGGTCCAGCTTGACCTGGCGCGGCTGACCGAGCTGGCGGCCGGCGTCCCGGGGGGGGACCGCGTGGCGCTCGATCTCTCCGGCTTACCGCGCGACATCAATTTTCCCCCGGCGCTGGGACGGATGTTGGTGAACCTGCTGCTCCTGGCGCCGGAGGCGATGCCGCGCGGCGGCACCCTGGCGCTGCGGCAGGTAGATGACGCTGCGATCCTGGCCCAAATCGCCGGCCGGCGCGCGGCCTGGCCGAACGGGTTCGCGGGCTATGTCGCCGACCCGGCAACGGCGCGCGCAGCGCTGGACCTGCCGCGGCTGCGGTTGGGCCCGTGGCTGGTGCTGCTGGGCGCGCAGCTCGGGGTGCGCCTGTCGCTTCTGCTGCCGGCCGGCAACGGACGCGGGGCCGGTGCCGCGCCGCTCCTGCTGCAGGCGACAGCGCCCAGCTGACCCACGGCCGCGCAGGATCGGCCCGATCCGGAACCGATGATGGCTCCGCGCGCCGCGCGCCAGACAGATTTCGCGACCCCGGATTGCCGGCACCGCATCGGCGACAGTACACTCGGTTCGGACGCCCCGCGTCCCCACGGGAACACCGGACCAGGAGAGCCGCCATGACGGACGCCTTTATCTGCGATTTCGCCCGCAGCCCGATCGGCCGCTACGCTGGCGTGCTGAAAGACGTGCGCGCCGACGATCTCGCCGCGCACCCGATCCGGGTCCTGAAAGAGCGCCACCCGAATGTCGATTGGGAAGCGCTGGATGATTGCTACATGGGTTGCGCCAATCAGGCCGGGGAAGACAATCGTAACGTCGCCCGCATGGCCATTCTGCTGGCCGGCCTGCCGACCTCCGTGCCCGGCTCCACCATCAACCGCCTGTGCGGCTCCGGGCTGGACGCGGTCGGCACCGCTGCGCGCGCCATCCGCGCGGGGGAGATGGAGCTGGTGCTGGCCGGCGGCGTCGAAAGCATGACCCGCGCCCCGTTCGTGATGGGGAAAGCCAACGAAGCCTTCGCCCGCCAGGCCGAGATCTACGACACCACCATCGGCTGGCGTTTCGTCAACGGCATGATGAAAACCCTGTACGGCACCGACTCGATGCCCGAAACCGGCGAGAACGTCGCCGAGGAGTTCCAGATCAGCCGCGCCGATCAGGACGCCTTCGCGCTGCGCAGCCAGCAAAAAGCCGCCAGCGCCCAGGCCAGCGGCTTCTTCGCGCGTGAGATCGCGCCGATCACCCTGAAAACCCGCAAGGGCGAAACCATCGTCGCCACCGACGAGCACCCGCGCCCCGATACCACGATGGACATGCTCGCGAAGCTGAAGACCCCGTTCCGTAATCCCGGCACGGTGACCGCCGGCAACGCCTCCGGCGTGAATGACGGCGCGGGCATTCTGCTGCTCGCCTCCGAAGCCGCGGCGAAGCGCCATGGCCTGACGCCGCGCGCGCGGGTGGTTGCCATGGCAACCGCCGGCGTTGCCCCGCGCATCATGGGCATCGGCCCGGCGCCGGCGGTGCGCAAGCTGCTGGAACGCACCGGAATGCGCCTGTCGGATATCGATATCATCGAACTGAATGAGGCGTTCGCCAGCCAGGGCCTGGCGGTGATGCGCCAGCTCGGCCTGCCGGATGACGCCGAGCACGTGAACCCGCATGGCGGGGCGATCGCGCTTGGCCATCCGCTGGGGGCCAGCGGGGCGCGGCTGGCGATGACCGCCGTCAGCGCTTTGGAGGAACGTGGCGCCAAGCGCGCCATCGCCACGATGTGCATCGGCGTCGGTCAGGGAATCGCCGCGTTGATCGAGCTGGTGTAGTCGGCCCGAACGACGCGCTCCCCTCCCGCGCCGGGAGGGGAGGCATGACGCCGGTGCCGGGCTCGCCCGGCAGGATCAGGCGGCTAACCCCCGAATACCGCCGCCGCGTTATCGCGGAACACCATCCGCTTCTGCGTCTCCGTCATGCGGAACGGCAGGGCATGTGCCGGATCGTCGAAATCCCAGTGCGGGTAGTCGGTGGCGAACAGGATGCGGTCCCAGCCGATCCACTCCATCGCCTCGGCCAGATGTTCGCGCGGCTCGGGTTCTTCGACCGGCTGGGTGGTGAACCAGATATTGTTGCGCATATAATCGGACGGCTTGCGTTTCAGCTCGGGCAGTTCGTCGCGCAGCTTGGCGTGGTGGCGGTCCAGCCGCCAGGCGAGCGCGGCGGCCCAGGCGAAACCGCCCTCGATCAGCACCACTTTCAGGCTCGGCCAGCGGTCGAACACACCCTCCAGGATCAGGCTGGCGACCACCGCCTGCTGCGCCTGCGCGTGGCCGACCATTTCCTCGATATAGTAGGATCCCCAGCCGGCGGCGGTGATCGGCCAGCCGCCATAGCCGAAGGCGTGGATGCCGACCGGCAGGCCGGCTTCCGCCGCCGCCGCATAGATCGGCCAGTAGCGCCGCTGCCCCAGCGGCTCGGCGGTGCGGGTCAGCAGCAGCACCTGGGCGAAGTTGCGGTCCCCGGCGCGCAGTTCAATCTCGCGCGCCGATGCCGGTCCGTCCTCGTACGGCACCACGACCGAGCCTTTCAGCCGGGCGTCGCGTGAGGTCCATTCCGCGATCTGCCACTCATTCGTGGCATGGGTGATCGCCGCCGAAAGATCGGGGTTCATCGCCCCCTGCCCCGATGTCAGCGGGTTCAGCAGTCCGAACCCGACATTGTTCGGATCGAGATGCTGGGCCGCCATGAATTCCAGGCTGGAACCGGGCATGTCGCCCTTCGGCCAGGCATCGCGCCGGCAGGCCTGGGGCTGCGCCTTCGGATAGGCCGGACCGCGCTGCCAGGGCTGGCGATAGGTCACCCCGTAGGTCTGCACGTGGTCCTGCCAGCGCTTCGCCAGATACGGATACAGCGTCCGGCTGACCCCACCGATCCCGGTGCCGGCCGGCCGCGGATGGATATCGCAATCGGCAATGGCAAGCCGGGTCGAACTCGCGGCCTGCGGGGCGGGTTGTGGGCGGACATCGACGGTCATGGCGTGCTCTCCCTCAGGCGCGGATAGGTCCGGAGCGGGTTCTCCACCATGATCTTCCGCACCAGGCGCGCGTCCAGCCCGTCGGGCAACGCCGCGGCGCCGTCGAACTGCCAATGCGGGTAGTCGGTGGAGAACAGCAGCATCTCGTCCGATCCGAGATGATCGATCAGTCGCGCAACCTGCGCCGCATCGCCGGTGACGTCAAATGGTTGCAGACTGAGGCGGACGCGCTCGCGCACGATCGTGGTAGGCGGGTCGGAGACCCAGGGGATCTCGCTGCGCAGCCCCTTCCAGAACTTGGTCAGCCGCCACAGATGCGCCGGCAGCCAGGACACCCCGGATTCCAGCAATACCACGGTCAGGTCGGGGAACTTGGCAAACACGCCCTCGGCCACCAGCGACGTCAGCGCGGACGCGAAGGCGCCGGCCTGGCTGACATAGTCCTCGGTGAAACTGCTCGCCCAGCCGACCGGCGTGGTGGGGTGGCGATACAAGCTGCCGGCGTGGATCCCGACCGGCATCCGATGGCGTGCCGCGGCTTCATAGATCGGCCAGTTCTGCCGCCGTCCGGCCGGGATTTCGCCGCCCACCAGCAGCAGCACCTGCACGAATCGCGGGTCGGCGGCGCGGTGCTCGATCTCCGCCGCCGCCAGTTCCGGATTGGTCATCGGCACCACGACCGAGGCGCGGAACCCCGGATCACGGTCCAGGAACGTCGCCGCCACCCAGTCGTTGACGGCGCGGCAGAACACCCCGGCCAGATCGTCGCTGAACAGCACCTGAGCGCCATACAGGCAGTTCAGGATCGCGGTCCCGGTACCGAACGGGGTCATCGCCTCGGCGCGCAGCCGTTCGGGCGTGGATGCGGCCTGGCCTTTCGCATCGCGCCAGTCGGCGCGGACCGTCAGCGGCGCGTTGGCGGGATAGGCGATCGACAGCATCTCGTCGAAGCCGCGGCGGACCATCGTCTCCTGCCATAGCGGCGCCAGATACGGCACCAAGGCGGACAGGCCCGGGAGCGTGGGATGCAGGTCGCAGTCGATCGCGTCGGTCATGCGGGGCCTCGCCGAGGAGACCCAGGATGCGTCGCACGCGCGGCGCCGTCTCGCAAGGTCAGCCGCGCGCCCGCGCCAGCCGCATCATGGTCACGCCGATCCGCCACCCGGCGCGCAAAGTACCGGACAGCGACCCCGCCACCTTCGAGCGTCCGCCGGCACGGCAACGATAGGGTAGCGGCACCTCGGTGATCCGCAACCGCGCGCGCGCGGCCAGCATCTGCATCTCCAGATTCCAACCATACCCCATCTCGCGCATCCCCAGCCCGGCCAGCGCGTCGCGGCGGATCGCGCGGAACGCACACATATCGGTGTACGGGACCCCATACAGCCGCCGCATGACCGCCCCGGCCAGCCGTCCGGCCAACACCTGATGCCAGGCCATCGCGCCCGGCTCCCGCTCGCCCCGGGTGCGCGTGGCCAGCACGAAATCCTGCGCGCCGGCGGCGATCGGGGCGATC
>DAHWDR010000151.1:0-1590 GCA_027330745.1 Acetobacteraceae bacterium
TTCGGCCACAGCCCGGCGGTCAGCGGCCAGACCGGCTCGATCGCCGGGATTGCGTCGGGCTTGTCGGCCGCGACCACGTGATCCGGATGCGGCATGGTCAGGCGGTCGGCGAAGCGTTCCAGCCGGCCCGAGACCAGCAGCCGCGCCCCCGGCAGCATTTGCGCGGCGCGGCGGAACCGGAAGAACACCAGGTCCAGCCGCCCGGTGCCGTCGGTCACGATCACCCGCCAGGGCTGGCGGTCGTTAGCCGGCGGCTCGATCTGGTCCACGGTCACCGCCAGGGTCACAAGATGGCCCGGGGCGGCCTCGGCCAAAGCCGGGTGGGCACGCCGGTCGAGCCAGGTCTCGGGACGATGGAACAGCAGATCCAGCACCCGCTCCCCGCCCGCGGCGCGGGCCAGCAGCCGGGCGCGCGGCGGCCCGACCCCGGGCAGGGTAGTGAGCGGGGCCAAAAGAGGCGCCAGATCCGGTTCTTGGTCCACGCCCCCGGTATGCCATCGGCGGCGCGGCGGCGGGAGGGGTTGGCTTCCGCCCGTGTCGCCGGCATCTTCCGGCGATGCCGCGTGCATCCTGTCCCGCCTGCCTCCCGGACCGTTTGCCCTGCCCGGCGCGGCCGGGCCACCATCGTCGAATCATGCCGGTTCGAATCAAGCCAATTGCACGGGAGTGGGCGTGACCGCCCGGTTGCTGCGCTTCTTCTGGACCAACCGCTACTCGGTGCTGCTGCTCGCGGCACTGACCCTGGGCGCCGGGCTGGTTGCGGTCATGCGCCTGCCGGAGACGGTGTTCCCCGATCTGTCCTTCCCCAAGGTCGTGGTGCTGGTCACCGACGGGGATCTGCCGGTGCGGCTGATGCTGCTCCAGGCCACGCGCCCGCTGGAACTGGCTGCCCAGGGCGAGCCGGGGGTGCGTCTGGTCAATTCGCAAACCGGGAATGGCCTGACCAAGCTGCATGTGTATTTCGCCGCCGGGACCGACCCCGATCTGGCGTTCCTGCTGCTCCAGGCGCGTCTGGCCCAGGTCCGCCTGCCAGCCGGGGCGCGGCTCACCGTGCGGCTGCAAACCCCCGAGGTTTATCCACTGACGGAGTACGCGCTGGTTTCCCAGCGCGTCACCAGCAGCGCGATGCGGCCGTTCTTCGCATTCGGGCTGCGTCCGGCATTGCTCGGGGTGGCTGGGGTGTATCGCGTCAGCGGCACCGGACGTGGCTGGCCGGAAGTACGGCTGGATCTGTCGCGCCGGCGCCTGGCCGCGCACGGGCTGACCGCTGCGCAGGTGGTGGCGGCGCTGCGGGCGGCGCAGGGACCGTATTTCTCCGGCGTGCGCGACCGGTTCCACCAGCAGGCGGTGGTGGTGACCGATCCCAGGCCCGCCACGCCGGCGGCGCTGGCGCGGCTGATCCTGCCACTCGGACCGCAAGATGCACGCCGCCCGCTGCCGCTACGCGCGCTGGGGCGGGTGCGGATCGCGCCGCCGCCGATGCTGGTGGGGGCCGCGGTCGCCGGCTGGAAACACGCGCTGGTCGTGGATATCCAGCCGCAGGCCGGCGTGGATCAGGTGGCGCTGGGCCGCGCGATCGCGGCGCGGCTG
>DAHWDR010000153.1:0-10372 GCA_027330745.1 Acetobacteraceae bacterium
ACCAGGAACCCGAGCGCAAGCGCGCCGTCCGCCAGTTTCCGTTTGGTGGTATTGGGCACCGGCATGGTGCGTATCGGGGCCATGATGTTTCCTCCGCCGCATGGGGGCGGGAAGGGCAGCATGGGGGCGGCGGGGGGTCAATCGGGGGTCAGCCCACCGCTTCGGAGACGTTCCGTGGCGCCGGCTGCGGCTCGGGCGTGGCCTCGGCCTGCACCACCCGCGCCGGCCTCACTCCGACCGGGACCGGCAGCAGCAACTGGACGGTCGTCCCTTCCCCTGCCATGCCTGCGATCTCCAGCCGTCCGCCCTGCAACGCGACCGCCTGCTCGGTCGAGCGCAGCGTCGCGCGACGTTCGTCCGCATCGTAACGCGCCGCATCGTCGGTGACCGCGATCACCACTGTCCCGCCGCGCCGGCGTGCCGTCACCAGCACCTTGCCGGCCGGCGTAGCGTGCAGCGCCGCGGCCAGGAGCGCATCCAGCGCTTCGTCCAGGATGGATGCGCTGATCCGCGGTGCCAGGCCCGGCTGGGTGGCCAGCATCAACCCCACACCATCCGCCGCTGCGGCCGGCGCGGCGCGTTGCAGGGCGGCCGAAAGTACCTGGTCCAGCGGGCGATCGGCTCCCTCGGGGAGCGCCGGTAATGGGATTGCCACCGGCGCCGCTCGCGTCACGCCGAACCCGGCGCCCAACCCGGCGCCCAACGCGGCACTCAGCCCCAGGGTGGCTGAAAACACCAAGGCCGCACCGCCCACCGCACCGAGGATGTCCAACAAAAGGAACATGGCCGATCCAACCCAGGGTTGTATCGGCTATTTACCCTCATAGGTTGTGTCGCGCAACCTTATTCTCGTTTTTTGACGGACGCCTGCCCGCTTATCCCGCGCCGAACCACCAACGCATACCGGCGTACAGCAGCCCGCCCACCAGGAACCCCACCAAGGTCCCGTTCACCCGCACGAATTGCAGGTCCTTGCCCACCCGAAGCTCCAGCTTCTCGGTCACCGTCGCCGCGTCCCACCCGCCCACCACGTCGCCGATGAACCCCGCCAGCTGGGTCTGCGCCGCCGGCAGCAGGCGCCGCGCGATCGCCTCGCCGGCGCCCTGCACCCGGGTGCGGGCCGCGGGGTCGGATTCCAGCAGCGCCCCCAGATTTGCCAGCGCCGCCGTCGTCGCCGCCACCACCCGCCCGCCGGGGCGCGCGGCGTCCGCCTCCAGCGCCACGCGCAGCCGCGCCCAGATGTCCCACAACCAGGCCAGCACCGTCTCATGCGCCACCACGCGGCGGATGGCAGCGCCGATCTCGGCCGCCCGCGCCGGGTCGGTCTCCATCTGCGCGATCTCGCGGCGCACCCATTCGTCGAACGCGGCGCGCAGTTCCGATCCGTCCGGGCTGGTCTTATCGAGCTCCGCCCCCAGCACCCCGATCACCCGCCGCGCGATCGAAGCGCCCAGCGCCCAGCCCACCAGCCGCCCGCCCTGTTCGCGCACCCGTTCCTCGATCGCCGTGCGCAGCGCTTCTTCCTTCGCGTCCAGCAGGGCGCGCAGCTGGACCAGCAGGAAGCCGAACACCTCCTGGTGCCGCCCGCCATCCACCAGGCTTTGCAACGCGCGCGCCACCACGCGGCCGGCGCCGGGACCGCCCAGCACCCGCGGCAGCAGCCGGGCGGCCAGGCGGCGGGCGCGGCCGTCCTCGATCGCGGCCAACAGCCGCGGCAGGGTCGCGGCCAGCGCCTCGGCGGCAGGCTGCGCGGCGGCGGGATCGGCCAGGAATCGGTGCAGGATCGCCGGCAGGTCCAATCGGCGCAGCACGCCGGTCACGTCGGCGTCGGTGAACACATGGGTGGCGACGAAGCGGCCCAGCGCGGCCCCCAGCCGCGCCTTCTGCCGCGGCAGGATCGCGGTATGCGGGATCGGCAGCCCTAGCGGATGGCGGAACAGCGCGGTGACGGCGAACCAGTCGGCAAGCCCCCCCACCACCCCGGCGCGGCAGGCCTGGCTCAGCAGCCCGGCCACCCAGCCATCGCCCAGTCCGGTCGGGATTGCCATGCTGGCCAGTGCGCCGGCAGCCATCAGTGCCAGCAGTCCGGTCGCGGCCGCCTTGTGGCGGCGCAGCGCGCGCCGCAGCGCGTGATCAGGATCGGCGGTGTCCATCCCGCTTCCTTACCGACCCGCGCCATGCCTGGCTATTGCAGACATAAAGATATCCTTATACACCCCCGCCCTGCACGCAGCAGGAGCCGACGATGCAAGACTACAAGGTGAAAGACATCTCCGAGGCCGCATGGGGCCGCAAGGAAATCGCCATGGCCGAGGACGAAATGCCCGGCCTGATGGCAATCCGCGCCGAATACGGCCCGAACAAACCGCTCGCCGGCGCCCGCATCGTGGGATGCCTGCACATGACCGTGCAGACCGCGGTGCTGATCGAGACGCTGCAAGCGCTCGGCGCGACCGTTCGGTGGTCGTCGTGCAACATCTTCTCCACCCAGGACCACGCCGCCGCCGCGATCGCCGCCGCCGGCGTGCCGGTATTCGCCTGGAAGGGCGAGACCGAGGAGGAGTTCTGGTGGTGCATCGAACAGACGGTGCGCGGACCTGACGGCTGGACGCCGAACATGATCCTGGACGACGGCGGCGATCTGACGCTGCTGATGCACCAGAAATATCCTGAGATGCTGGCGGCCGTCCGCGGCGTATCGGAAGAAACCACCACCGGCGTGCACCGTCTGCGCGACATGGCGCGCGACGGCAAGCTGCTGACCCCGGCGATCAACGTCAATGACAGCGTGACGAAGTCGAAATTCGACAATCTGTACGGCTGCCGCGAATCCCTGGTGGACGGGATCCGCCGCGGCACCGACGTGATGATGGCCGGCAAGATCGCGGTGGTGAACGGCTTCGGCGATGTCGGCAAAGGCTCGGCGGCGTCGCTGCGCAATGCCGGTTGCCGGGTGATGGTGACCGAGGTCGATCCGATCTGCGCGTTGCAGGCGGCGATGGAAGGCTACCAGGTGGTGACGATGGAGCAGGCCGCGCCGCTGGGCGACATCTTCGTCACGGCAACGGGCAATGTGGACGTCATCACGCTGGATCACATGCGGGCGATGAAGCACCGGGCGATCGTGTGCAATATCGGCCATTTCGATTCGGAAATCCAGATCGGTGCGCTGCGCAACTACAAATGGGAGAACGTGAAGCCGCAGGTGGACGAGGTCATCTTCCCCGACGGCAAGCGCTTGATCGTGTTGTCCGAGGGCCGCCTGGTGAACCTGGGCAACGCCACCGGCCATCCCAGCTTCGTGATGAGCGCCAGTTTCTGCAATCAGGTGCTGGCGCAGATCGAATTGTTCACCGCGGCTTCCGGCCATTATCAGCGGCAGGTCTATACGTTGCCGAAGGCGCTGGACGAGAAGGTCGCGGCGTTGCACCTGGCGAAGGTGGGGGCCACGCTGACCCGGCTGAGCCCGGCGCAGGCTGAATATCTGGGGGTCGGCGCCAGCGGCCCGTTCAAGCACGATCTGTATCGGTACTGACGCCCCGTGCCGCCTCTCCCCACCGGGGGGAGGCGGCGCGTTCGCTGAGATGGGTCAGTGATGCCCTTCGGCGGCGCAGGTCGCCAGCATCGCGTCATCGGCCTTGGCGGTCTTGACGATCGTGAACACGTCGCGATCCGAAGCGTCCACGGTGAACCGGCTTTCGACCACGAAGATCGGCTGCGCCGCCTGGTGATCGCAGGAGCGGTACTGTTCCGGTCCCTTGTAGATATCGAAAGACATGTCTTCCATCGCCGCGATCACCTGCTTGGTCGCGATGCTGCCGGCCTTGACCGAAGCGGTCAGCATCGCCATCGGCCCGGCAAAGCCAAGACCGGCATAGCCGGTCGGCACCCGGCCTTCATTCTGTTCCCGGAACACACGGTTGAACCGCGCGGCGCTGGGGACATGGTCCTCCAGCTTCCAGTAGTAGGACGTGGCGCCGATCACGCCTTCGTAGGCATCCGACCCGGCGGCCAGCCGCGCGGTCATGGAAATCACCGGCACGGCGAGCTTGGCGGTTTTCTTGAACCCGGCCCAACTGGCCTGCTGGACTGAGAATTGCTGATCCGGCCCGTAGTTGCAGAAGAACACCAGGGTGGGCTTGGCGGCGGCGATCTTTTGCAGGAACGGGGTGAAATCGGTGGTGCCGAGCGGGTGGTACACTTCCGCCACCGGCTTGATGCCGTATTTCGCGCCCGCTGTCTTGAGCCCGCGCACCAATTCCTGCCCGACGGAATAATTCACCGCCAGGAACGCCACCCGGTGACCGTATTGCGGATAGATGTAGTTGCCCAGAACCTGACTGGACATATGCGGCGTCGGTCCTTCGTGGAACGTTGTCGGGCCGAACGCGGGCGGGGCCACGATCAGGTCCGACTGGCTGAGCGCGTTGTAGATGATGCCGTGCGCCTTGCTCACCTGGTTGATCGCCAGCATGACCCCGGGCGACAATCCGCCGGACATGAAATCCACGCCGTCCTTCAGCAGTTCCAGTGTGCCGGCGGTGGCGACCTTGGGGTTCAGCCGGAAATCACGCACCACCAACTCGGCCTTGCGCCCGTGCAGACCACCGGCGTCATTGAACATGGAGGTCGCAACCTGCGCGCCGCGCGCCATTTCCAGCGCTTCCTGCGCATAGGGGCTGCTGAGCGGAACGCCGAAGCCGATCCGGATGGGGGCGGCGGCATGGGCGCGGATGAACGGCAGCGGCAGTGCGGCCAGACCCAGCCCGCCGGCGAGAGCATGACGGCGCGACAGACGGAGGCTGCGTGAGGCGGTGCCGGTCATGTGAATGTCCTCCTTGGCCGCTGGGGTATCCCCAACATCTGCAATCATAGCGCCAACCGGGCGCGCCGCGCAACGGAGCACTTCCGGCGCGCGATGCAAAGGTGTAAGGTGCGTCTGACATAAAGGAGGACCGGGCATGTCCTGTTTCCGTCGTTCCATGGGCTACGCCGCGGTGGTTGCGGCCGTATCGGCCGGTCTGGCGGGGTTGAGTGCCCCGGCATGGGCGGCCGACGCGGCCGCGGGCAAGCAGGTGTTCCAGCAGCAATGTGCCATCTGCCATGCGGATAAGCCGGGCGTGAACAAGATCGGGCCATCGCTGTTCGGCGTGGTCGGGCGGCACACCGGATCGGAACCGGGATACGATTATTCCGTGGCGAACAAGAATGCGAATCTGACCTGGACGCCCGAAATCCTCGATAAATACATAGCGCATCCGCAAAGCGTGGTGCCGGGCACCAAGATGCCCTATGGCGGCCTGGCCAATGCCACCAAGCGCGCAAATCTGATCGCGTTCCTGGCCACGTTGAAATAGGGCGGGCGGTGAATCCGGGAACCGGTTGATCTGGATCAACGACGCCTCTCGCATCTGCGAAGAGATTGCGGCCGCGTCACTTCCGGGAGATGGTCATGCAATCCGTTGCTACCCGCACCACCGGCACCTTGGTTGTCGGCCTCGGCGGGATCGTCGTCGCCGCGGCCATGGTGCTCAGTCAGCACAAACCGGCCGATGCCGTGCCGGCTTTCGCAGCACAGACCGGTCAAGCCTGTACGGCGTGTCATATCGGCGGATTCGGCCCGCAGCTCACGCCGTTCGGGCGCGCCTTCAAGCTGGGTGGCTATACGCAGGCGGGCGGCAGCGGGCTCGTGGCGCATATCCCGCTATCGGCGATGCTTGAAGGGTCCTTCACCAACACCGCGACGTCCCTCCCCGCGGGCTCCCAGCCGCATGGCTACGATACCAATAACAATTTCGTGTTCGACCAGGCGAGCATCTTCGTCGCCGGCCGGGTGAGCGACCATACCGGCGGCTTCATCCAGATGACCTATTCGAACTACGACAACCGTCAGGGCGGCAACGGGCTCGTGGTCGATAACACCGACCTGCGCCCCTATGTCACCACCGTCCAGGCGTTCGGCAACGACCTGGAGCTGGGCCTGACCATCAACAACAATCCGACCGTGCAGGATCCGTTCAACAGCACCTTCGCCTGGGGCTACCCATTCTATGGACCGAAGATCGCGCCGGGGCCGAGCGCGGGCAGCATGCTCTCCGGCGCCGCTTCGGCCGGACCCAGTTTCGCCGGCAACTCGATCGGCGTGACCGCTTATGCCTGGTACAATGAACACCTCTATATGGAGCTGGGCGCGTACCAGACCATGAGCTCCTGGCTGGAAAGCCGCTTCGGCGTCAGCGGTGGCCCGATCACGCCCAACCTCGCGCCTTATGCGCGCGTGGCCTATGAATGGGACTGGGGCAACAACGCCGCCTGGGTCGGCGGGACGTTCATGCACGCCAATATCGATCCGCAATTCGGCGTCGGACGCGACAGCTATACCGATTTTGCGCTGGACGGCGGCTATCAGTTTCTCGGCAACGGCACGAACATCGTCACCGTCCAGGGCATTTTCGTGCACGAGCTGCAGGACCTTTCCGCGACCGCCGCGAACTACAATACGACCAACGGCACAACCGTCGCCTCCAGCTACGGGTTGAACACTTTCAACGCGAATGTCGCTTACTGGTACCAGAACACCTACGGTGTGACGCTCGGCTGGCAGACGATCTGGGGCGATAACAATCTGCCGCAGTATGGTGGACTGAACGCCAGCGGCAACCCGAACTCCAACGCCTTCACCCTCGAAGCCGACTGGGTCCCGTTCGGCAAGGAGAAATCGCTGTGGCGGCCGTTTGCCAACCTCAAGGTCGGCGCGTCCTACACCGCCTATACCCAGCTTGACGGCAACAGCTCCAGCGCCTCCAACAACAACACCTTCTTCCTGTTCGCCTGGACCGCCTTCTGAGCCGCGCGCCAGACCACAGAGGAACGGCCGGAGCCCCCGCTCCGGCCGTTTTCGTATGTTTGGCGCCGCGCCCTAGGCTGTGGCAGGCTCACCCCGCCGGCAGGGTCCGGCAGAGGGAGCGGCCATGACCGAAGAAACCAGCACCGGCTTCGACCTGCTCGCGGGCATCCGCGTGGTCGATTTCACCCAGTTCGAGGCAGGGCCGTCCTGCACCGAGGCGCTCGCCTGGATGGGTGCCGAGGTGGTCAAGATCGAGAACCCGCAACGCGGCGATCCCGGCCGCCGCCTGCGTCCCGGCGCCCCGGATGACGACCCGTGGTATTTCAACATCTTCAACGCGAACAAGAAATCCCTCACGGTCGATCTCAAGAACCCGGCCGGGCGTGACCTGGTGCGCCGGATGCTGGAACGGGCGGATGTCTGCGTGGAGAATTTCGCCCCCGGCACGATCGAGCGCCTCGGCTTCGGCTGGGAGCAGGTTCACGCCCTCAATCCCCGCCTGATCTACTGCCAGATCAAGGGATTCGGCGAAGGCAGCCCGCATGAATCGGGCCTCGCCTTCGACATGATCGCGCAGGCCTGCGGCGGCACCATGAGCGTGACCGGGGAGAAGGACGGATCGCCGCTCAAGCCGGGGATCTCGCTTGGCGATACCGGCACGGGGATGCTGATGGCCGCGACCGTCTCCGCCGCGCTGTTCCGCCGTCAGACGACTGGCCGTGGCTGCCGGCTGGCGGTGGCGATGCAGGATGCGATGCTGCATTACATGCGCACCAATTTTGCCACCACACGGCGCACCGGCCGCGCGGTGGGCCGCGGTGGCGCGAAGGTGCCCGGCGTCACCAATGCGCCGATGGGGCTGTATCCCTGCACCCCGGGCGGGCCCAACGATTACGTGTACATCATGACCAGCCGCGCCAACCCCGAACACTGGACGCGGCTGCTGACCTTGATTGGCCGCGCCGACCTGATCGGCGACGCGCGCTACGCAACCCCGGCGGACCGCCTGGCGCGCGAGGCGGAGGTGGACGCGCTGATCGCGGAATGGACCTGCCGCCACTCCAAGCATGAGGCGATGGCCCTGGTCAGCGGCGTCGGCGTGCCCGCCGGCGCGGTGCTCGATACACTGGAACTGAGCACCGAGCCGAGCTTCGTCCAGCGCGGCATCGTCCAGAGCGTCGCCCGCCCCGACGAGGCGGCGATGAACGTGCCGACCTGGCCGGTGCGCCTCGACGGTCAAACGGCGCGCGTGGCGGCGGCACCGCGACTGGGCGCGGATACCGAGGCCGTGCTGGGCGCCTGGCTGGGACTGGACCCCGACCGCATCGCGGGGCTGCGCGCGGAGGGGGGGCTGCCATGAAATTCGGCTACTTCACCCTCAGCGACAACGCCTACGCGAACAACCCGCGCGGCCCGAACCAGTTCGTCGCCGATATCGTCGCTGAATCGATCGCGGCCGAGGAGCTCGGTTTCCATTCCACCTGGGTGGGCGAGCATCATTTTTCGACCCTTGGCGTGCTGTCCTGCCCGGATCTCGCGCTGGCCTATATCGCCGCGCGCACCACGCGAATCCGGCTGGCCCCGGCGGTCACCGTGCTGCCGTTGCACCATCCGATTCGCGTCGCGGAGCAATGGGCCAGCCTCGATCTGCTGTCCGGCGGGCGGGTGGATTTCGCTGCCGGGCGCGGCTACGACCGGCGCGAATACGAACCGCTCGGCGTCGATTTCGACCACAACCAGGCGATTTTCGAGGAAGGCATGGCCGTGGTCCAGCGCCTCTGGGCCGATCCCGCGCCGTATACGCATGAAGGCGCCGCGTACCGGTTCCGCGACGTCTCGATCACGCCGCGGCCGGTCCAGCAACCGATCCCGTCCTATGTGGCATCATTCTCCGGCCCGTCCATCGAATTGGCGGCCCGTTTGGGCTGCGGGCTGATCGTGGCGCCATTCGCCGCGGCAATGAGCTTCGGCGGCCTGGCGCAGGTGGCGCAGCACTACCACGCCGCCTGCGCGCGCCACGGCACCAGGCCGGGGCGGCTGATGTGCAGCTATTTCATCCATTTCCATGACACGCCGGAGCAGGAAGCCGCCGCCCGCGCGCGGCAGATGCGCTACTACCGCGAATGCGTGATCCCGTCCTTCCCCGGCGATCCCGCCACCGCGCCCCCCAGCTACCGCTATTTCATCGACATGGTCGCGAAGCTGAAACAGGCGCGCGCCGAGGACCTGACCGACAACGCCGTGCTGCTGGGCGATGCCGCGCATATCACCTCGGTACTGAAACGGGTGGAGGCGGCAGGGTTCGATGAGGTGATCCTCTATTTCAATGTCGGCCTGAAACCGCATGCGCAGGTGCTGGACGAGATGGCCCGCTTCCGGCGCGAGGTGGCGCCCGCCTTCGGGTAGGCGATCAGCGGTCGTCCACCGGCGGATTTGCGGCCACCGCGGGGCGCGCGGCGAAGCCCAGGTACCATGCCGCCAGCGCCGGATGCCCGTCGCGCCAGGCCAGTTCGGCAAAGCGGAAATCGAGATACCCCAGCGCGACGCCGATCGCGATCTGGCCGATCCCGAACCGGTCCGCGCCGAGCGATACGGCTTCGGTTTCCAGCGCCGCCACCGCCGCTTCCAGCTTCGCGCGCCACAGCGCCATATGTGCGGCGGATTGGCGCTCCGCCGGGCGATAGCGCTCGCTGAGCCAGGGCAGCGCCGCGTCCAACATGCCATCCCCCAGCGCCTGGCGGCGCAGCGCGGTGAAGCGCGCCGCGCCGGAGGCGGGGAACAGACGCGCCCCGTCATGGCAGGTGTCCAGATATTCGCAGATCACCGGCGAATCGTACAGCACCGTGCCGTCACCCAGTTCCAGGGTCGGCAGTTTCCCCAGCGGATTGATCCGCATCAGTTCCCGGTGCGGCGTGGTGCCGCCGACCACGGTGCGCACGGTCGCGATTCGCTCGGCCAGCCCCAGTTCATGGGCCACGATCATCACCTTACGTACATAGGGCGAGCGCGGGGACCAGTGCAGCGTCATCATGGGTTGCATGGGTATCTCCTTGCGGGCAGCCTGCCACCGATCGCCCGAAGGGGGAACAGATGGACTGGATCGAGGTCAACGGCACCAGCCTGCGCTACGATCTGAGCGGGGATGGGCCGACCACGCTGGTCCTGGTGCATGAGATGGGGGGCACGCTGGACAGTTGGGACCAGGTGCTGCCGGTGCTGCGCCCGGGCCGGCGCGTCCTGCGCTATGACACCCGCGGCGCCGGGCAGTCGGAGAAGATCCGCGGCGCGGTCAGCTTCGACGTGATGGTGGCCGATCTGGTGGCGCTGCTGGATGCGCTGGGGATCACGGGCAAGGTGGCGCTGGCCGGATGCGCGGTGGGCGGGGGAATCGTGCTGCATCTGGCCGCGCGCCACCCCGATCGGGTCGCCGCGCTGGTGGCGATGGGACCGGCGACCGGTGTCACGCCCGACCGCCGCGCCGCCACCCTGGCGCGCGCCGAAGCGATCGAGCGCGACGGGCCGCGG
>DAHWDR010000161.1:0-7647 GCA_027330745.1 Acetobacteraceae bacterium
ACACGCAAAGCCTCGTCGATATGAACATAGCGCTGGGTAACACCCCGCGCCGCATGGCCGAGCAGGGCAGCGATCGTCAGTTCCGAGAAGCCGAGATCGCCGGCCACGCTGGCGAAGGTGTGGCGCAGCGTGTGCGGCGTCACGTCGGCCAGTCGCGCGGCACCGCGCACCCGTTCGAGCACCCGCACGACGCCGATGAAATGCCCATCTCCCCAGTCTGCCGGAAAGACATACGGTGAGCCTTCCGTGGCCGGCTGTGCCAGGATGAGATCGATAGCGGCTTGACCCACGACGCGCATCTGGGGGCCGGTCTTGGTTTCTGGAAGCCGAATAGCCCGCTGTTCCGCATCCACCCAGGCGCGTTGGAGAGCACGGCACTCCATGCGCCGGAATCCCGTGAGCAGCAGGAGCCGGATCGCGGCAAGCCCTATTGGGTGCTCACCCTCGGCGGCGCGGGTACGCATGGCTTCACCCAGGCGTGCTATCTCGGCGGTGCTCAAGCGTCGCTCTCGCGGCGTGCTGGCCAGCTTGCGCACGCCCCGTGCGGGGTTGCTCTCGATTTTCCCCCATCGCACAGCGTGCTCAAAGATCGAGTGCAAAGACGAGACCGTGCGGGCCGTACGTGCCCGGGCATCGGCGCAGGGGGCAAGGCGTCGACCCAAGACGTGACGACGTTGGTCGCTCTCGTCCCGTCGGGCCCATCGTTGTCGGCGCGACCGCCTCGGTTGGCATCGCGCATGCTGCCGGCAACCTCGCATGAAGCGAGGTCACGCGAGTTGTTGCCGCGGCGGCCAAGCTGCCCTAGGATGAGAAAAAATCATCGGAGGATCCGTCCATGGGGCGCTCGCTGCCGCCGCTGAATGCTCTGCGGGCCTTTGAGCTCACGAGCCGCATGAACAGCTTCACCGAAGCCGCTGCCGATCTCTGCATTAGCCCGGGTGCCGTCAGCCGCCATATCGCCAATCTGGAGGGGCATCTCGGGACCGCATTATTCGAGCGCCAACACCGGCAGGTGCAGCTCACGCCGCTCGGCGCGTCATACGCCGAGGAACTACACGGTGCGTTCGATCGCATCGAGGAAGCGACCGCCAGTCTCCGCGATGCGGGCAGGCGGCAGCGCATCCGGCTCGGGCTGTTCCCGACCATCGCGACGGGCTGGCTGATCCTTCGGCTTTCGGTGTTCCAGGCCTTGCATCCCGCGATTGAGTTGCAGGTGACCTGCAAGACCGATTTCATCGAGGGCGACAGGCACCGGTTCGATGTCTTCAGCGTGCGCGGGCCGGTGACTGAGCCAGGGATCGAGTACCAGCCGATCGTGCAGCTCATTCTGCGGCCGGTCTGTAGTCCCGATTTGCTGGGCCGGTTGCGCGAGCCCGGTGACCTGCGGCACTGCACCACCTTGCACTCGATCCACCGGCGCGGCGACTGGGAGGCCTGGCTGGAACATGCCGGGGTGGGCAAGCTCGATCCTGGAAAGATGCTTTTGTTCGAGAATTCCGCGCTGGCGTACCATGCGGCCGTGAACGGGGTGGGGGTTGCGATGGGCATCTGCTGCGTGAGCAGGGACGACATCGCCTCGGGCCGGCTCGTGGAACCGTTCGCGCAGAAGCTGCCGACCGGGCAGAGTTACGGGCTGGCCTGGCAGAAGGCGCTCACGCGGGTGCCGGCGATCCGCGCCTTCCGCGACTGGGTGCGCGCAGAAATGGCGACCCAGCCGGAGGCTACGGCTGCGTGATCCGGGGTCAATGATCGGATGACTTAAACGGGTTTCAGCTTTTGCCGATGCTGTGGCTCAATACCCCCCGGGGCGCAGCGGTCATGGACCGCGATCGCAGGGAAACGGCCGCATGGGCGAACCAAGGACGTTGTTCGGCAAGATCTGGGACCACCATGTCGTCACGGCCTTCGACGATGGGCGCGCGGTGGTCCATATCGACCGGCACGTGTTGCAGGAGACCACCTGCGCGCAGGCATTCGACGCCATGCGCGCGCGCGGGTTGCGCCTGCGCGCCCCGGACCTGACCTATGCGGTGATCGATCACAGCCTTGCCACCCTCCCCGGCCGGACCGCGGCGAGTTTTCCGCCGACGCAGGCCTCCATCGAGGCGATGCAGCGCAACTGCCGGGAGTTCGGGGTCGAGCTGTTCGACATCGACGACAAGCGGCAGGGCATCGTGCATGTGATCGCGCCGGAACTCGGCATCGCGCTGCCCGGCGCCTCGCTGGTGTGCGCCGACAGCCATACCGCGACCTCGGGCGGGCTCGGGGCGTGGGCCTCGGGGATCGGCACCACCCAGGTGCTGCACGTGCTGGCGACGCAGACCCTGCTGTTGCAGCGGCCGAAGACCATGCGGGTGACGTTCGACGGGCGGGCGGGTCCGGGCGTCTATGCCAAGGACCTGATCCTGCACCTGATCGGCCGGTTCGGCACCGCATCCGGCACCGGCCATGTGGTGGAATATGCCGGCCCGGCGATCCGGGCGCTGCCGATCGAGGGACGGTTGACGATCTGCAACATGTCGATCGAGTTCGGCGCCCGCTCGGGGCTGATCGCGCCCGATGACGCGACCTTCGAATACCTCGCCGGACGTCCCTTCGCGCCGAAACGCGCGCGCTGGGACGCCGCGCTCGCGTCCTGGCGGGCGCTGCCTGCCGATGCCGGGGCGCGCTACGACCGGGAATTGCAGCTCGATTGCGACGCGATCGGGCCGCAGGTGAGTTGGGGGATCTCGCCGCAGGACGTGCTCGGGGTGAACGAGCCGATCCCGGCCCCGGACCCGGGCGGTGACCCCGAGCGGCGGCGCGCGATCGAGCGGGCGCTGGCGTATATGGACCTCCGCCCCGGGCAGACGATGGAGGGGGTGCCGATCGATGTCGCCTTCATCGGCTCCTGCACCAATGCGCGCCTGTCGGACCTGCGCGAGGCGGCGTCCGTATTGCGCGGGCGGCACGTGGCGGCCGGGGTGACGGCGCTGGTGGTGCCGGGCTCGACCGCGGTGAAGCGCGAGGCGGAGGCGGTGGGCCTCGACCGCGTGTTCCGCGATGCCGGGTTCGCCTGGCGGGAGTCGGCGTGTTCGATGTGCGTGGCGGCCAATGGCGACCTGGTGGCACCGGGCAAGCGCAGCCTTTCGACCACCAACCGCAATTTCGAGGGACGGCAAGGCCCGGACAGCCGCACGCACCTGGCGAGCCCGGCGATGGTGGCGGCGGCAGCGGTGGCCGGGCGGATCGTCGATGTGCGCACCATGGTGCGCGAGCCGGGCCAATGACGCCATTCACCGTGCGGCGCGGGCGCGCGGCCCCGATGCTGCGCGACAACATCAACACCGACGCGATCATCGCGGCGCAGGCGATGATCGGCGGCACGCTCACCGATCCCGGGGCAAAACTGTTCACCACGTGGCGGTATCGCGCGGACGGGTCGGAGAACCCCGATTTCGTGCTCAACCGATCCCGCTACCGCGGTGCGACGATCCTCGTGGCGGGACGGAATTTCGGCTGTGGCAGTTCGCGCGAGCATGCCGTGTGGGCGCTCGCGGGATACGGCATCGGCTGCGTCATCGCGCCGAGTTTCGGCGAGATTTTCTACGACAATGCCTGCCAGAACGGCCTGTTGCCGGCGATCGCGGCGATCGAGCAGGTGGAACGGATCGCCACGGCGCTGGAGGCAGCCGCCGAGCCGGTGCTGACGGTCGATCTGCAAACCCTGTCCGTGCACCTGCCGGACGGCGCCCGCCTGCCGATCGCGGTGCCCGCCGAGCGGCGCGAGACCTTCCTGCACGGCATGGACGAGCTGTCCTTCCTGCTCGCCCGCACCGGGGAGATCGCAACCTGGTCGGCGGCGGACCAAGCCGCGCGGCCATGGATCCGCGCCGCCAGGCAGGCGGACGGCCGGGGCGACGATCAGGAATCGTCAAAGCCATGATGAGAAAATTGTGCTTCGTGGCGGAGCCGGAGCCGGCTAGCGTCGCGGCAAAGGGAGTCGTCCAACCATGAGCAATCCGGTTAACGCCGCGGCGCGGCTGGATCGCTTGCCGATCGGCTCGTTCCATCGCCGGGTATTGTGGCTCATCGGCATGGGCATGTTCTTCGACTCGTTCGATAACGGATTGATGGGCGGGGTGCTGGCGGCGCTGGTCAGCAGCCATTGGTCCAATTTGCGGCTGAACTCCCTGTTCATCTCCTCCACCTTCACCGGCCTTGCCATCGGCGCGGCGTTTGCCGGCTGGCTGGGCGACCGGTTCGGACGGCGCTTCGCCTATCAGTTCAACCTGGCGATCTTCGGGGTGATGGCGCTGGTTTCCGCGCTGGCGCCGTCGATGTCCTGGCTGATCGCGATCCGCTGCGTGATGGGGATCGGCCTGGGCGCCGAGTTCGTCATGGGCTACGGGCTGATCACCGAGTTCGTGCCCCCCGGCCAGCGCGGCCGCTACGTGGCGCTGCTCGGACTGATCTCCAGTTCCGGCAGCTTCGTCACCGCGGTGGTCGGTCTGGCGGTGATCCCGTGGCTCGGCTGGCGGGCGATGTTCATCATCGGCGGGGTGGGCGCCCTGTGGGTCTGGTGGCTGCGCCGCAGCCTGCCGGAATCGCCACGCTGGCTGGAGCGGGTGGGCCGGGGCGCGGAGGCCGAGGTGGTGTTGCAGCGCATCGAGCAGGAAGCCGCCCTTGCCGCACCGCTGCCCCCGGTGGTCGTGGTACCGGTCTCGGAGCGGCGGCGGGTTTCTGTGACCATCCTGTTTTCCGCCCCGGTTCTCCGGCGCACCCTGCTCGCGATCGCCGTCAACGTGGCCTGCCTGGTCGGGTCCTACAGCTTCACCGCGTGGATCCCGTCCTTCTTCGTCCGCCAGGGCATGAATGTCACCAGCTCACTCGGCTTCACCGCGGCGATGATGGCCGGGTTCGTCGCCGGGCCGCTGCTCGGCGTGTTCATCGCCGACTGGATCGGCCGGCGCCGGGGGATCGTGATCTCCGGCGTGGCGTGCGCTGGCGTCGGGGCGATCTATCCATTCCTGACTTCCCCGGTCCCGATCATGTTCTGCGGCTTCCTGCTGGTCTCGGCCATGGCGGTGTTCCTGACCCTGGGTCTGGGCGGCTACACGCCCGAGCTTTTCCCGACCGAGTATCGCTTCCGTGGCAGCGGAGTGGCCCAGATGACTGGCCGCATCGCGCTGATCGTGGCGCCGTTCGGAGTATTGGCGCTGTTCGACCACTACGGAATCGGCGGTGTGGTCGGGGTGATCTCCGGGATGTACCTTGCCGTGGTCCTGCTCATTGCCGTGGCCGGCATCGAGACCAACCAGCAGCCGCTCGAGGTTCTGGAGCCTGGCGCGATGCCGGCCCTCGCGCCGCGAATGGCCGGTGCGATGCGCGACGATGCGGGGTGCTAGGGTCGCCGTGTCGCATATGCAGGTCCGGGGCCGGAGCGATCATTCGCGACTGGTGCTGACGCCGCGCCTTCCTCTTGTTTCATAAGCCAGGAGCAGTAACCCCGATGGCCGACACGCCGTTCAATCGCATCTGGCAGCAGCACGTGATCAAGGCCTACGAGGATGACCGCGCACTGATCCATATTGACCGTCATTTCGCCCAGGAAAGCACCAGCCAGCGGGCGTTCGACGGGTTGCGCCAGGCCGGTCTGCCGGTGCGGCGCCCGGACCTGACGCTCGGCACCATCGATCATGGCGTCTCCACCCAGCCCGGGCGCACCTTGGAAACCTATGCGCCGAGGCGGGATACCAACCTTGCGATGCAGCGCAACTGCGGGGAGTTCGGGATCCGGCTGTTCAGCATCGATGACCCGCGCCACGGCATCGTGCACGTGGTCGGCCCGCATCTCGGGTTCGCGCTGCCGGGCTGCACCTATGTCTGCGGCGACAGCCACACGGCAAGCTGCGGCGGCCTGGGCGCCTGGGCCTGGGGGATCGGCACCACCGAGGTGATGCAGGTGTTCGCCACCCAGGCGCTCGTGATCCGCAAGCCACGCACCCTGCGGGCCGAGTTCCACGGCACGCCGGGGCAGGGTATCTACGCCAAGGACATGATCCTGGCGCTGATCGGACGCTACGGGGTGGATGCCGGGGTGGGCCACGTGGTGCAGTATGGCGGACCGGCGATCCGCGCCCTGCCGATCGAGGCGCGGCTGACCATCTGCAACATGTCGATCGAGTTCGGCGCCCGCGGCGGCTTCATCGCCGCCGATGATACGACGTTCGAATATCTCGCGGGCCGGCCGATGGCGCCGAAGGGCGAAATGTGGGACCAGGCGGTGACCGCCTGGCGGTCGCTGTTCGATGCGCCGAAGGCACGTTACGACAAGGTGATCGATCTCGATTGCAGCGCCCTCAAGCCGCAGATCACCTGGGGCAATTCGCCGCAGGACGTGATCGCCATCGATGCGCTTGTGCCCGATCCGTCCAGCTTCACCGATCCGGATCGTCGCAGCATGGCGGTGCGCGCGCTCGGCTACATGGATCTCACGCCGGGAACGCCGATCGCCGGCACGCCGATCGAGATCGCCTTCATCGGCTCCTGCACCAATGGAAGATTGTCGGATCTGGAAGCCGCGGCAGGGGTCGTGCGTGGGCGGCGCGTGGCGCCCGGCGTGCGGGGGCTGGTGGTGCCCGGGGCGGCGCATGTGAAGGCCGCCGCCGAAGCGGCCGGCCTCGACCGCGTGTTCCTGGCGGCGGGGTTCGAGTGGCGCGAAGCCGGGTGCTCGATGTGCGTCGGCGCGGGCGGTGACACGGTTGCGCCGGGCCAGCGCTCCATCTCGACCACCAACCGGAATTTCGAGGGGCGGCAGGGCCCTGCGAGCCGCACCCATCTTGCCAGCCCGGCGATGGTGGCGGCGGCGGCCGTCACCGGCGCGATCACCGACGTGCGCCCACTTCTGGCGCGGAACTGAGACAGGTCATGGAAAAATTCACCACCCTGACCGGCGTCGCCGCACCGATGCTGATGCCCAACATCAACACGGACCTGATCGCGCCCAGCCTGATGCCCGGCCGTTCGGCGGGCGAGGCGGCCGTCCTGCCGCTGCGCACCCGGATGTTCGCCAATTTGCGCTACGACCGCGAGGGCCGGGAGAAGCCTGATTTCGTGCTGAACCAGCCGCGCTACCGCAGCGCGCGGATCCTTCTGACCGGCCCCAACTTCGGCTGCGGCAGCTCGCGGGAGACGGCGGTCTGGGCGCTGATGGAGTTCGGCATCCGCTGCGTCGTGGCACCGGGCTTCGGCGATATCTTCCACGACAATGCGTTCCAGAACGGCCTGCTGCTGATCCATCTCGACATGGACCGGATCGAGCGCATCGCCGCCGCACTCGCGGCCAGCAACAGCTCCGACATGACGGTCGATCTGCAACAATCCCTGGTGCACGTGTCGGGTCTCCATCCCTGTCCGTTCGCGCTGCCCGCGGATCGCCGCGCCGCCCTGCTTGGCGGGCTCGACCAGTTGGACTTGATCCGCGCGAGCGAGGTGGACATCCTGGCATTCGAGCGCGACGACGCTCTCGCCCGGCCATGGGCCTATCCGCGGTGATGACGCCGCGGGCGCGCGCGGCCGTCGGGTATTCTTCCACCGCAAGGCATCAGCTTATGCAACGACGCGATCTGCTCCGACTGCCCGCCCTCGGCCTGGCCTCGGTTGCCG
>DAHWDR010000163.1:0-7041 GCA_027330745.1 Acetobacteraceae bacterium
CCGCGCGGCCCGCGCGGCGCCCGCATTGGCAGACTATCCGTTCGCTGCTGCCCTATCTATGGCCGACCGATGACATCGGCGCGCGCGCGCGTGTGTCGGTGGCGAGCCTGTTCCTGATCCTGGCGAAGGCCGCCACGGTGCTGCTGCCGCTGGTCTATGGCCGCGCCGTGGACGCGCTGGCGCCGAAGGGAGGGTTGGGCCTCGCCACGGTGCCGATCGCGCTGATCCTGGGCTACGGGCTGCTGCGCATCGCCAGCTCCGGCTTCGCCGAATTGCGCGATGCGGTGTTCGCCGCCGTGCAGCAGCGGGCCACCCGGCGCGTGGCGCTGCGCACCTTCCGCCATCTGCATGCGCTGTCCCTGCGCTTCCACCTGGACCGCCAGACCGGCGGCCTGGCGCGCGCGATCGACCGCGGCACGCTGGGGATCCAGTCCGTGCTGCGGCTGGCGGTGTTCAACATCGTCCCGACCCTGTTCGAGATCCTGATGGTCGTCGTCATCCTGCTGGTGATGTTCGACTGGCGCTTCGCCGCGCTGACCTTCGTCGCGGTGGCCTTCTACCTGGGCTTCACCCTGGCATTCACCGACATGCGGGTGAAAATCCGCCGCAAGATGAACGACAGCGACAACGAGGCGCGCAGCAAATCGGTCGATAGCCTGCTGAACTACGAGACGGTGAAATATTTCGGCAACGAATCGCACGAGGCCGACCGCTTCGACCGCGCCCTGGCATCCTATGAAAAGGCCGCGGTCCGCAGCCAGGTCTCGCTGAACATGCTGAACCTGGGTCAGGCGTTCATCATCGCCATCGGCCTGGTCGGGATCATGCTGCTCGCCGCCCGCGGCGTGGCCGCGGGACACATGACGGTCGGCAAGTTCGTGGTGGTGAACACCTATCTGATGCAGCTCTATCAGCCGCTGAACTTCCTCGGCTTCGTCTATCGCGAGATCAAGCAGGGGCTGGTGGACATGGAAAACATGTTCCAGCTGCTGAGCGTCCCGTCCGAAGTCGCGGATCGGCCCGGCGCGCCCCCCTTGCGCGCCGCCGCCGGCGAGGTCCGGTTCGAGCATGTCCGCTTCGGCTACCGCCCCGACCGCGAGATTCTGAAGGGTCTCGACGTCACCATCCCGGCCGGCCACAAGCTCGCGGTCGTCGGTCCCACCGGCGCCGGCAAATCCACCCTCTCGCGCCTGTTGTTCCGCTTCTACGACCCCACCGCCGGGCGCATCCTGATCGACGGCCAGGACATCAGCGGCGTCACCCAGGACAGCCTGCGCCACGCCATCGGCGTGGTGCCGCAGGATACGGTGCTGTTCAACGACACGATCCGCTACAACATCGCCTATGGCCGCCCCGGTGCGTCCCAGGCCGAGATCGAGGCCGCCGCGCGCCAGGCCCAGGTGCATGAGTTCGTCCTGCGCCTGCCCGACGGCTACGATACGATGGTAGGGGAACGCGGGCTGAAACTGTCGGGCGGGGAGAAGCAGCGCGTGGCGATCGCGCGCACCATCCTGAAGAATCCCCCGATCCTGATCCTGGACGAGGCGACCAGCGCGCTCGATTCCCGCACCGAACGTGAGATCGGCGACGCGCTGGCCGAGGCCGCCCGCCACCGCACCACGCTGGTGATCGCGCATCGTCTGTCCACCGTGGTCGATGCCGACGAGATCCTGGTGCTGGTCGATGGCCAGGTGGCCGAACGCGGCAGTCATGCCGCGCTGCTCGCCGCCCGCGGCACGTATGCGCGGATGTGGGCGTTGCAGGCAGTGGAAACCGAAACCGCGCCGGCCGAACCGGCCGACGCCGTATGACCCCGAGGACCCGCCCATGACCCAGGACCCGAGCGAACCCACCGAAGCCCAGCTCAGCCACGCCGGCGCGGTGACGGACAAGGCGATCGAATACATGGCGGGACAGAACCTGCCGCCGCTGGCGATCGCCTCGGCGCTGCTGGGGGGCGCGGTGACCCTGCTCGCGCAGCACGTGTCGGAGGCGGCGGTGATCCGCGTGCTGGGCAACGCGATCGAGAGCGTCCGCGCCGGCGATGTACGGCGCTCGGTGAAGGGGGGGTAGCGGGGGCCTACCCGCCGGCGTCCTCGCGTCCGCGACGCTTGCGGGCAGCGGCGGCATATTGGCCGCGCGGGCGGTTTTCCTGCGTGTTGGGACGGACCACGGTATCGTAATAGGCGTCCCAGTCCTCGGGGCGCAGCCCGGCCAGATCGGGCACCAACTCGTAGTTGTTCAGCGTGGCATCGTCATAGACACTGCGCGGCAGTGGCTGGATCTGAATCAATGGGAAATCGGCGCGGAACTCGATCGGGAAATCGGTCTTGGTCAGCCGCAGGTTGATGATCAGCGGGCCGACCCAGCGATCGGTCTCGACGATCCCCTCGAACAGCTCGTAGCCGCCATGGCGGGGGATGTTGGCCGGTGCGCGCACCAGGCTGCTCCAGCCGGGCGCGGTGCGGACCACGTAGCCGGTCCAGAGCTGGATCAGGCCCGGCTCCTGCAGGGCGCCCATGAAGGGGGGCGAGAACTCCTGGATTTCCGGCGGGGCGGCGGCGTCGAATTGCGCGCGAAACCCGGGGAACTGGGCGGCGGTCAGCGGCAGCCACTGGCCGGCGCCCTGGAAGCTCCAGGTCACGTTGTGGCCGTCCCAGACCAGGGTGAAATTGGTCGGTGGGAAAATGTAATAGCCGAACGCGGCGGCCGAGGTGGCGGGCTCGCAGTAGCGAAAGGCGCGCGTCGGCAGCGATCCGGCGGCCGAGCGGTCGGCGCGCATCGGCAGACGCGCTTCCGGCAGAAAGCGGTGGAAGGTGATGAGTTTCGGCTTTTCGTCGGAGTTGGGTGCTTCGGTCATGGCCGGCTGCCTTGGTGGTCCCAGGGCCACATCCTAGCGGCCCGTCGTGCCAGGGCGTGAATCCGCAGCGACTCGGCCGTGATTCGGCCCACCCCATGGTCGCGTTCCCGGCGCCGCGGCGGTACCATGGGTCATCGATCGCGGCACCCCGGCAAGGACCATCAGCATGAACGACCCCGTCACGGACCGTCGCGAGATCCGCGAACTCCTGGAAAACTGGGTGATCTGGCGCGATGCCGGGCATTGGGACCGATTCCGCACTGTTTGGCACGACGACGGCGTCATGATGGCGACCTGGTTTCAGGGAACCGCCGACGCGTTCATCCGGGTCAGCAAGGAGGGGTGGGACAAAGGCGTCAGCATCCTGCATTTCCTCGGTGGCATCTCGATCGACCTGGCGGGCAACCGGGCGGTGTCGCAGACCAAGATGACGATCTCGCAGCGCGGCGACGTGGACGGCGTTCCGTGCGATATCGTCTGCACCGGCCGCTTCTATGACTTCCTGGAACGTCGCGACGGCCGCTGGGGCCTGGTGCTGCGCCAGCCGATCTACGAGAAGGACACGCTGATGCCCGTCAGCCCCACGGCGCGGCCGGACCTGGACGTGGCCCTGCTGGCACGGTTTCCGGTCGGCTACCGGCATCTGGCCTATCTCCAGACCCGGCTGGGCTACACCGTGAAGCCTGACATGCCCGGCCTGAAAGGCTCGGAGGTCGAGCGGCTCTATGCGCGCGGCGCACGGTTTCTCGCCGGTGGCAGCCTGTAGCCATGCTGTCGCTCGCCCATCTGACGGTCCTCGACGCGCATCCGTTGGAGTTGATCGACGCCGCACTGGCCGGCGGCTTCGACGCCATCGGCCTGCGCATCATCGCCCCCTTGCCGAGCGATACGATCGTGCCAGTGATCGGCGACGCCCCCCTGATCCGCGCGATTGCGGCGCGCCTGGATGCGACCGGCCGCCGTCTGTTGGATATCGAGGCGGTCTGGCTGATGCCGCACACTGATGTCGCCGCGCTCGAACCGGCGCTTGCCCTCGGCAGCCGGCTTGGAGCGCAGTATCTTCTGGTGGTCGGCAACGATCCGGACCCGGCCAGGCTGGCGGAGAATTTTGCCCGGCTCTGCGATCTTGCCGCCGATCATGGGATCGGGATCGCGCTCGAACCGATCCCCTATGTCCAGCTGGCGACGCCGGCGCAGGCGCTGGCGCTGCTTGCGGCGGTGCGCCGGCCGAACGCGAAACTGCTGATCGATGCGCTGCATTTCCATCGCGCTGGCGCCGATCTCGCCGAACTGGCGGGCATCGATCCGTCCTGTTTTCCCTACCTGCATTTGTGCGACGCCGCCGCCGGCGCCCCACCGCCCGAAGGTTTGCGCGCAGAAGGCCGGGGCGGTCGCTGCTACCCCGGTGAGGGAGCGTTGCCGCTGGCCGGGTTCCTGCGCGCCTTCCCCGCCGATATCCCGATCGGCGTCGAGGCCCCCTGCGCCCGCTATGCCCATCTGCCAGTGATGGAACGCGCCCGCATTTGCGGCGCCGCCACGCGGGCGCTGCTCCGCGGCGTACGTGCGGGCTGAACCGCCGCACCGGAGTGCTACTGCCCGGCCAGCGCCGCTTCCGCGGTTCGCACCGCCTGCAACGGCAATGCCGCGCGCCCGACCACCTGGCCGCCGACGCAGGCGAGCCAATCCGCGCCGTCCGGTGGGGCAGGGCGCAGTTCCACCACCTTCGCTTGATCGTCGAGCGCGACGGCGCGGTATTCGCGCCAGTTGAACCGGATCGGGCCGCGCAAACGAACAACGCGGGCGATGGCTTCGCCCGCGTCGTCCAGACCGATCCATTCGCGGGCGCGGGGCAGCCCCGCGCCATCTTCCGTGCGCCCCCGCGTCCAGTGCAACCGGGGCGCGGGCATGTCAGCTGCCCGCCATCATGCGCTTTTCGCCATGATTTCGTCGGCGATGTTGCGCGGCACCGGATCGTAGTGATGGAACTGCATGGTGAAGCTCGCCCGCCCCTTGGTCATGCTGCGCAGGTCGGAAATATAGCCGAACATTTCCTTCAGCGGAATATGGGCGCGCACAATGATGGTGGACCCGGAACTGTCCTGGTTCTGGATGATCCCGCGCCGGCGATTGAGGTCGCCCACGACATCGCCCACGTGATCCTGCGGCGTGGTCACTTCCACGTCCATGATCGGTTCCAGGATGATCGGGTTGGCCTTCTTCATGCCGTCGCGGAAGCAGGCCTTGGCGGCGATTTCGAATGCCAGCGCCGAGCTGTCCACGTCGTGGTATTTGCCGTCGATCAGCCGGTATTTGAAATCGACGGTCGGGAACCCGGCCAGCACGCCGGTTTCGGCCTGCACGCGGATGCCCTTCTCCACCGCGGGGATGTATTCCCGCGGTACCGAGCCGCCGGTCACGCCATTCTCGAACACCACGCCGCCGTTGCGCTCCATCGGCTCGAAGGTGATTTTCACCTCGGCGTACTGGCCCGAACCGCCGGTCTGCTTCTTGTGGGTGTAGATCTCGGTGTGCGGGCGGGTGATGGTTTCCCGGTATGCCACCTGCGGCGCGCCGATATTGGCGTCCACGCCGTATTCGCGCCGCAGCCGGTCGATGATGATTTCCAGATGCAGTTCGCCCATGCCGGACAGGATGGTCTGGCCGGATTCCTGATCGGTGCGCAGCCGCAAGGAAGGGTCCTCCCCGGCCAGCTTCTGCAGGCCGAGCGACATTTTCTCGATCGAGTCCTTGGTCTTCGGCTCCACCGAGATATCGATCACCGGCACCGGGAATGCCATGTGTTCCAGCACCACCGGATCGGACGCGGCCGCCAGCGTATCGCCGGTCCCGGTATCCTTCAGCCCGACAAAGGCGGCGATGTCGCCGGCGGAGACCTCCTTGATCTCGGCGCGCTTGTCGGCGTGCATCTGGAACATCCGGCCGATGCGCTCGCGGTGGTCCTTGGTGGTATTCAGGACCGTGTCGCCGGATTTCAAGGTACCGGCATAGACGCGCACGAAAGTAAGCGTGCCGTATTTGTCGTTGATGATCTTGAACGCGAGCCCGGCGAAGGGCGCGTCCGGATCGGCCTTGATGCGCCGGCGGTCGGAATGTTCGCCGTCCTCCTCGCCCTCACCGGCGGCAACCGAGATGCCGGGGACGTCGATCGGGGAGGGCAGGTAGTCGATCACCGCGTCCAGCAGCGGCTGCACGCCCTTGTTCTTGAAGGCGGTGCCGCAGAGCACGGGGCGGAACGCGCCCGAGATCGTGCCGGTCTTGATGCAGCGCTTCAGGGTATCTTCCGCCACGTCGCCCTTGTCGAAATACTCCTCCATCGCCGCGTCATCGACCGACAATGCGGTGTCGAGCAGGACCTGACGGTATTCCTTCGCCTGTTCGAGCAGTTCGGCGGGGATTTCCTCGTCGTGGAACTTGGCGCCGAGTTCGCCGCCTTCCCAGACGATCGCCTTCATGCGCACCAGATCGACCACGCCGAGAAACTTGTCCTCGATCCCGATCGGCAGCTGCAACGCCAGCGCGACGATGTCGAGCTTCTCCTTCAAGGTGGCGAAGGCGCGGAAGAAATCGGCGCCGGTGCGATCCAGCTTGTTGATGAAGATGACGCGCGGCACGTTGTAACGGTCCGCCAAGCGCCAGTTGGTTTCCGACTGCGGCTGCACGCCGGCCACACCCTCGATGATGAACACCGCGCCATCCAGTACGCGCAAGCTGCGGTTCACTTCGATGTTGAAATCGATATGGCCGGGCGTGTCGATGATGTTGATGCGGTGGTCCTGCCACTCGCAGGTGACGGCGGCGGAGGTGATGGTAATGCCGCGCTCGCGCTCCTGCTCCATGTAGTCGGTGGTGGTGTTGCCGTCATGCACCTCCCCGATCCGATGCGAGACGCCGGTGTAATAAAGGATCCGCTCCGTGGTCGTGGTCTTGCCGGCATCGATATGCGCGGTGATGCCGATATTGCGGATGCGGGCGAGGTCGGTGGGCATGAGTTTCGTCTCCATACCACGACGGGCGCGGCAAGGCCCCCCGCGGAATCGAGGAAGCAGCTTGTGCGCGCCCGAGGTGTCCGGCCACAGGCGGCCGGCTGTCCAGAACTGGCGCCCATGTGCGCCAGCGCCGGCGGTTTTGCAAGAGCGCCGCCGCGGACGCGGGCCATAGGG
>DAHWDR010000288.1:0-11955 GCA_027330745.1 Acetobacteraceae bacterium
GTTGAAAATAGAAAGTAGGTATTCTAAAGTAACCACATGCGCCGCACCCAACCCACCCCGCCCTGCCCGATGCAGCGTCTGCTGGACCTGCTGACCGGCCCCTGGACCACCTATGTCCTGTGGGTCCTGGCCAGCCAGGGCGAGACCCGGTTCGGCGCGCTGCGCCGCGCGATTCCGGGCGTGTCGGCGCGGCTGTTGACGGTGCGCCTGCGGGTGCTGGAGGAGGCGGGGGTGATCGCGCGGCGCGTGCTGCCGACCACGCCGCCCCAGGTCAGCTATGCGCTGACCGCGCGGGGGCGGGAACTGACCGGGGCGATCGAGGCGCTGAACGCGGTGGCGCGGCGCTGGTATCCCGAGAGCGCGGCGGCGCCCCAGGCGCCGCCAGAGGAACGTCCGGAAGCGGCCTGACCCGGTCTCATCCCTGAGTGCGTGCGCCCTGGGCGGGCGCGCGGAGGCCGTGGCGCTACGGCCGCTCCGCCGCGCCGATCGGGATCACCCGCACCTCGCGCCCGGCGACGCCGAGCGCAATGTGGCCCTCGCGCAGCGCCAGCGCCTCGGCGCCGAACACCGTGCGCCGCCAGCCTTGCAGCACGGACAGGCCTTCATCCTGACCGATCGCCAGACGGTCCAGGTCGTCGGACAGCGCGACCAGTTTCGGCGCCACGTGATGGCGTTCGCAACAGGCGGCCAGCAGCACCTTGAGCAGCGCCACCAGCGCCGGCGACGGGCGTTCCGAGGATTCCGGTCCGCGCAGCGCCGGCGGCAGGGCGTCCTCGGGTTCGTCGCGCGCGGCGGCGATCGCCTCCAGCAGCGCGGTGCCGCCGCGGCCCTCGGCGAAGCCGCGGGTGATGCCGCGCGCGCGCGCCAGCCCCTCTGGCGTATCCGGCGCGGTGGCGGCCAGTTCCAGCAGGGTTTCATCCTTCAGCACGCGCTGGCGGGGGATATTGATGCGCTGCGCCTCGCGTTCGCGCCACGCGGCAAGGGCGCGGACCATGCCGAGGAAGCGGCGATTGGTGCTGCGCGGGCGCAGCCGCTGCCAGGCGTCCTCGGGTTCGGTGCGATAGGTGGCCGGGTCGGTCAGGATCGCCATTTCCTGCGTGACCCATTCCAGCCGCCGGTCCGCTTCCAGCCGCTCGCGCAGGCGTTCATAGACCAGGCGCAACCAGGTCACGTCCGCGGCGGCGTAGGCAAGCTGGGCCGGGGAGAGCGGGCGGGCCGACCAGTCGGAGAATCGGTGCGCCTTGTCGATCTGCCCGCCGGTCAGTTGCTGGACCAGCGTGTCGTACCCGGCCTGATCGCCGAAGCCCGCGACCATGCCGGCCACCTGGGTGTCGAACAGCGGCGTGGGGACGGCGCCCCAGCGCAGCACGCAGATCTCGATATCCTGGCGCGCGGCGTGGAACACTTTCAGCACGTTCTGATCGGCGAATAATTCACCGAGCGGGGCGAGATCGAGATCCGTGGCCAGCGCGTCGATCACGGCCACCTCCTCCGCGCCGCCCAGCTGGACTACGCAAAGCTCGGGCCAGAAGGTGCGTTCGCGCATGAACTCGGTATCGACGGTCACGTAGGGCTCGGTGCGCAACCGGGCGACCAGGGCGGCCAGGGCGGCGGAGGTTTCGATCAGGACCGGAACCGGGAAGCGGGGACGGGGGGCACGGGACATGCGTGGGGTTCTACTCCGGGGGGGCCTTGTGGCAAGGACCGGCGGGTCAGTGGTGCAGCAGCAGGGCAATCCGGGCGTGTTCCAGCACATGGCGGGTGACGCCGCCCAGCACCGCCTCGCGCCAGGCGCCACGAGCAAAGGCGCCGAGGACCAGCAGATCGGCGCCCTCGGCGGTCGCGGCGGCGAGCAGCGCGGCGCCGTCCGTCTGGCCATCGCGCGGTACCGCCAGGCTGCGCGCGGGTAGGCCGATCAGGGCGGCGGGCAGCGGCGGTGGCGCCACGCGATCGCCGGCATGGAGCAGCAGGATGCGCGCGGCATGGGCCAGGGCGGGGGCGGCGGCGGCCAGGGACGCGGCGAGGCTTGGGTCGTTCGGGCGCCACAGCACCGCGATCACCTGACCCGCCCGGGGGCCAGCCTGCCGCCCCCCCTGGGGGCCCGGCTCGCGGTCGGGTCCGGTTGGCGGCAGCGCCAGGACCGGGGCGCGCGCGTCGAACAGCGCGGCGTGCAGCGCCTGATGCACCCAGGGCGGGTCGTGCGGACCGGGCCGGGCGAGCACGATGGCCCCAGCCCCACCGGAGGTCCCGTTGCTGGCCCAGTTGGCGACGATCGCGGCGGCGGGATGTTCTTCGGTTTCGCTGATCACGACCGTCCCGCCCGGCCAGGCGGCGACGGCGGCGCGCAACCGGGCCAGGCCAGCGGCGGCATCCTGCTCGGCGACGCGCTCGGCGCTGAGCACTTCCTCGCTGGGCAGGAACGGGGGCGCGGGCGCGGCATGGACCAGCAGGGCGCGCAGGTTGCCGGCGCCGGTCAGCGCCCGCCAGTGTTCGGCCGCGTCCAGCACCGCGCCGGCGCGGGCCGGGCGGTCGATCACGGCCAGGATGTGTCCCGGTTCGGCGCGAGGTTCGGCGCGTGCTTGGCGCGTAGGCCGCAGCACCGTGCCGGCCTGGTGTCCCACCGCCACCGCGCCGAGGCACAGCAAGACGGATAGCGCGACATTGCCCAGCGCCTGCGCGCCGCGCCCGTCGCGGATCAGATCGAGCGTCTGCAGGCTGAACGAGGAGAACGTGGTGTAGCCGCCGCAGAACCCGACCATCACGAAGGTCCGCGCCGCGGCGGCGCCGGCGATGCGTCCGTCGGCGGCGGTCAGGCTGGCGGCTAAACCGATCAGGCACGATCCGGTGACGTTGATAAGGATCGTGCCCCACGGGAACGCGGGGCCGGTCAGCCGCGCCATCGCGACCGCCACCCAGGCGCGCGTCATGCTGCCGAGCGCGCCGCCCAGTCCGATCAGTACATAGGAGAGCATCCGTCAGGCTCCGGCCATGTGCTCCGCCGCACCCGGCCCGTTGCCGGAGGGTCGGAGCTTGCAGGAGTCATCAGCCATGGCACGGCGGTTGAGGGGGGACTCCATCCCCGTTTCAGCTTGCCCGGGCGGACGCGGGCGAGCAAGCCCGTCGTGGGGTTCACGTCATCGTGGCAAGAAACCGGTCGCGCGCAACGGGATGAAACAAAAAAAGTTGCCACAAGCCATTCCCGTGGCGCGCGATCCGCGCTAAGGGACCGCCACCCTGGAGCATGGGATGCGATTCCATTAAGGCCCGTCCGCTCCAGCCACGCAGGAGAGAATAAACGATATGAAAGCCAAATCCGTGGTTCGCGAGACCGATCCGGAGATCATCGCCGAAGACTTCAAGCTGGAGGACTTTCTACCCCATCGTCTGGCTGTTGCCGCGCAGCGCGTGAACCGCATGATGTCGCATCGGTTCGAGGATGCGAGCGGCGTGTCGATCCCCGAATTCCGTGTGCTGGCCGCGATCGGCCGCTACGGCGTGCTGTCGCCCAGCATGGTCGGTGAGCGCACCGCGATGGACAAGGTTAAGGTAAGCCGCGCCGGCGCCAGCCTGGTGGCCCGCGGCCTGCTGAAGCAGAGCCAGGATCCCACCGACGGCCGCGGACGCCTGCTGCGCCTGACCCGCAAGGGCGCGACCGCCTGCCAGAACCTGATCCCGCTGGCGCGCGAGATCGAGGAAGAACTCGCCCGCGGCCTCGGCCGGGCGGAATGGACCTCGCTTGCCAAGGCGCTGCATCGGCTCGACCAGCACGTGACCGGGATCGAGGCGCCGGAGACCGCCGAAGCGGCGGACTGATCGTGCCCCCGCCCTCGGCCCGAATGGGCCGGGGGCGTTCCGCTTGCGGCAACTCCCCCTTGGCCGTTTCCGGCCTCGGCCCCATACAGGGGGGCATGGACGCCGTCACGGTCACTCATCTTTCCAAACGCTACGGCGCCACACGCCACGGCGCCACTCTGGCGGTTGACGATATCGGCTTCCGCATCGCGCCCGGCGCCACGCTGGGCCTGCTCGGCGGGAATGGCGCGGGCAAGACCACCACCATCGCGATGCTGCTGGGGCTTCTGATTCCCTCGGCCGGACGCATCCATGTGCTGGGCCACGACATGGCGCGCGACCGCTTCGCCGCCCTGGCGCGGATGAATTTCTCCTCCCCCTACGTGGCGCTGCCGGCGCGCCTGACGGTGGCGGAGATCCTGCGCGTCTATGGCCATCTCTACGGCGTGACCGGGCTGGAAGCGCGGATCGCCGGGCTGGCGGCGGAGCTTGATCTGGCGGCGCTGCTGCACCGGCCGGCGGGGCAACTGTCGGCCGGGCAGAAGACCCGCGTCGCCCTGGCCAAGGCGCTGATCAACCGCCCCGACGTGCTGCTGCTGGACGAACCCACCGCCAGCCTGGACCCCGATACCGGCGACTGGGTGCGCACCTGGCTGGAACGCTACCGGGCCGAGAGCGGCTGCGCGATCCTGCTCGCCTCCCACAACATGGCCGAGGTGGAACGGCTGTGCGACGAGGTGCTGATGATGAAACAAGGCCGGATCGTCGATCGCGGCAGCCCGGCCGGGCTGCTTTCGCGCTACGGGCGGGAAGATCTGGAGGAAGTGTTCCTCGACATCGCCCGCGATCGCCGCGCCGTGGCGGTTGCGCCATGAACGGGGCACCGCGGCGGGTCTGGGGATTGTTGTATCGGCATCTGGCGCTGTACCGCCGGTCCTGGCCGCGGATTCTGGAACTGGCCTATTGGCCGGTGCTGCAGATGTGCATCTGGGGCTTCACCGCCCGCTTCCTGGCCGCGCGCCTGGCCGCGGTGCCGGGCGGGACGGAACGCGCGGCGAGCCTGGCGGGTGCGGCGCTGCTCGGCGGCGTGCTGCTGTGGGAAGTGGCGCTGCGCGGCCAGATGGGGGTCGCGATCGCCTTCATGGAGGAACTGTGGTCGCGCAACCTGGCGCATATCTTCGTGGCCCCGTTGCGCCCGGCGGAGCTGGTGGCCGGGCTGCTGGCGATGTCGCTGGTGCGCGTGGTGGTGGGGGTGGGGCCGGCGATCCTGGTTGCTTTCCTTCTATATCATTTCAACCTGTTCATGCTCGGCCCGGTGATCGTGCTGTTCTTCGCCAATCTGATGGTGATGGGCTGGGCGGTGGCGCTGGGCGTGGTCAGCCTGATCCTGCGCCACGGCGCCGGCGCCGAGGCGCTGGCGTGGTCGGTGCTGTTCGGGCTGACGCCGTTCGCGGCGGTGTTCTATCCGGTCTCCGTGCTGCCGGCGCCGTTGCGGGCGGTGGCGTTCCTGGTGCCGGCCTCGCATGTATTCCAGGGGATGCGGGCGGCGCTGCTGTCGGGGCAGGTGCTGTGGGGGGAGATGGGCTGGGCGGCCGGGCTTAATCTGGTCTGGATCGTCGCCGCTTCGGGTTTGTTCGCCTGGCAGTTCCGCGGCGCGCGGCAGCGCGGCGCGCTGCTCGGCGTGGGGGAGTGATCGGCGCGCCACAAGCGACTACCCTGGTGCGACTCCAGGGAGCGTCGCAACATGTCCTTCAAGGTCCAGGTCGGTCCGCCGCAGATCTCCATCCACCAGGGCCATACGGTTCTGGTCTCGGAACCGTCCGGCGAGATCACCTGGCCGTCTGACCGCGGGCTTTATTTCTTCGATACCCGCATGATCTCGGCCTGGGCGCTGTATGCGAACGGGGAGACCTGGGAGCTGCTGAACGGCGGCGCCGTGTCCCATGACCATGCCCGCATCCATCTGACCAACCGCGCCTTCCTGACCGAGGACGGGCCGATCCCAGAGCGCGTGCTGGGCCTGGTACTGGCGCGCGCCATCGGCGGCGGGCTGCACGAGGATATCGACATCACCAACCACGGCGGCAAGCCGGTCCGGTTCAACCTGGAACTCGCGATACGGTCCGACTTCGCCGACATCTTCAATGTGAAATCGAACCGGATCGTCCGGCGCGGGCGGATCACGACGGAATGGTCGGACGCCACGCAGGCGCTGCGCACCGCGTATCGCAATCAGGATTTCCATCGCGCCGTCACCATCACCGCGCAGAACGCCACCAGCACCGCGGTCTATGCCAATGGCCGCCTGACCTTCGAGGTCGCGTTGGCCGCCGGCGCTACCTGGCACACCTGCCTGCTATACGATCTGGAAGACGGCGGCGCACCGCATCACGCGCCGCGCCTGTGCACGACCGAGGCGCATAGTTTTCCGCACGCCAATCTGCGCGCCGACTGGCAACAGCGGGTGCTGAAGATACGCACGTCGAACGAGGAATTCTACCGCTTCTACCGCCAGGCGATCGAGGATATGGCGGCGCTGCGGCTGCCGGTGGAGGGCACCGATCACATGGTGTTCGTGCCCGCCGCCGGGCTGCCCTGGTTCGTGGCGCTGTTCGGACGCGACAGCCTGATCGTCTCACTGCAATCGCTGATCGTCTGGCCTGAATTCGCGCGTGGCGCGCTGGATGTGCTGGGCCGCTGGCAGGCGAAGGAGCGCGACGATTATCGCGATGCCGAACCGGGCAAGATCCTGCATGAATTGCGCCTGGGCGAACTCGCGCATTTCAAGCTGATCCCGCACACGCCTTATTACGGCACCGCGGACGCGACGCCGCTGTATCTGGTGGTGCTGCATGCGGCCTGGCGCGCGACCGGCGATCGCGCGCTGCTGGAACGCTTCCTGCCCAATGCCGAAGCGGCGCTGGATTGGATCGACAACTGGGGCGATCGCGACGGCGACGGGTTCCAGGAATACCAGACCCGTTCCCCGGTCGGGTACGAGAACATGTCGTGGAAGGACTCGGGCGATTCCATGTCCTGGCCCGACGGCACGCCGGTGAAAGGCCCGAAAGCGGTGTGCGAGCTGCAAGGCTATGTGTACGACGCTTGGCTGCGCATGGCGGAAGTGTATGACGCGCTGGATCGCCCCGACCGCGCGCGCACGCTGCGCGCCAAGGCGGCGGTGCTGTTCGACAAGTTCAACGAAACCTTCTGGTCCGAGGAGGAAGGCTTCTACGCCTACATGTTGGACGGGGAAAAGCGGCCGGTGTGGTCGGTCGCCTCCAACCCCGGGCATCTGCTGTTTTCGGGCATCGTGCCGGAAGACCGGGCCGCGCGCGTTGCCGCCCGGCTGCTGGCGCCCGACATGGACAGCGGCTGGGGCATCCGCACTTTGTCCGCCACGCACAAGGCGTATAATCCGTATTCGTATCAGAACGGCTCGGTCTGGCCGCACGACAACGGCATCCTCGCCGCCGGGTTGAAGCGCTACGGGCTGTTCCGCGAGACCGCGCAGATCGCGCGCGCGATCAGCGGCGCGGCATCGCATTTCCTGCTCAACCAGGTGCCGGAGCTTTATGCCGGATTGCCGCACCAGGCGGACGGATTTCCGGTGCAGTATCTGGGCGCCAACGTGCCGCAGGCCTGGGCCGCCGGGTCCGCCTTCATGCTGGTGCAGGCGCTGCTGGGGCTGGAGCCGGACGCGCCGCGCGGCGCGCTGTATATTGACCCCTGGCTGCCGCCATGGCTGCCGGACCTGACGGTCAGCGATATCCGCCTTGGCGCGCATACGCTGGATATCCGCTTCTGGCGCGACGGCGATACCACGCGCCACGAGGTGTTGCGCGGCGATGCGGCCCTGGTGCAGCGCCGGGATGCCGGCGAACTGCGCCGGCGCCTGCGCGATGGAAGCCACCCATGACGCCAGCCGTGATGACCACCGGCGATGCCGTGGTCGAGACCCTGATCCGTCACGGTATCGACACGCTGTATGCCCTGCCGGGCATCCATACCGACGCGCTGTTCGACGCCGCGGCGCGCAATGCCGGGCAGATGCGCGTGCTGCATCCCCGCCACGAGCAGACCTCGGCCTACATGGCGCTGGGCGCGGCGCTGGCGACGGGCGCGCCGCAGGTATTCGCCGCGGTGCCGGGGCCGGGAATACTGAACACCGCCGCGGCGCTGCTCTGCGCCTATGGGATGGACGCACCGGTGCTGGCGCTGGCCGGACAGATCCCGAGCTTCGCCATCGATCGCGGGCATGGCTACCTGCACGAACTGCCCGATCAGCTTGGGCTGCTGCGCCATATGACCAAGTTCGCCGCGCGCATCCGCGCGCCCGGGGAAGCACCGGGGCTGGTGGCCGCGGCTTTGTCGGCTGCGACCTCCGGCCGCCGGCGTCCGGCGGCTTTGGAATGCGGCATCGACACCTGGGCCGCCACCGGCCCCGCGCTGCCGGCCGACCCGATTCCGCCCGCGCCACCCGTGATCGATACCGCGGCCGTGGACCGCGCCGCGGCGCTGTTGAGCAAGGCCGAGCGCCCGCTGATCGTCGCCGGCGGCGGTGCGTTGGGCGCGGCGCCGGAACTGCGCGCCCTGGCCGAACGCCTCGGCGCGCCGGTGATGACGTTCCGCCGCGGCCGTGGCGTGATCCCGACCGCGCACCCGCTCGCGGTGTCGTTGACCGAAGGCCATCGGCTCTGGGCCGAGGCCGACCTGGTGCTGGGCGTCGGCACGCGGCTGCTGCGCCCGCTGGCCGACTGGGGTACGGATCCGGCGATGCAGATCATCCGCATCGATGCCGATCCCGAGGAGCCGGCGCGGATGCAGACCCCGGCGGTCGCGTTGCTGGGTGATGCGGCGCCGCTGCTGGCCGCGCTGCTGGCGGCATTGCCGGCGGCGGCGCGGCCGGCGCGCGCGCTGGCCCCGCTGCGGGCGTGGTTCGCGGAAAGGCTGGGCCGGCTGGCCCCGCAGCTTGGGTTCCTGCGCGCGATCCGCTCGGCACTGCCCGAGGACGGGATCCTGGTGGAAGACGTCACCCAGCTGGCGTTCGTTGCGCGCCTGTCCTGGGAGGTTTCGGCGCCGCGCCGATACCTGTCGCCCGGCTATCAGGACGCGCTGGGCTGGGGCTACGGCACCGCGCTGGGCGCGCAGGCCGCCGCCCCCGATCGCGCGGTGGTGGCGCTGTGCGGCGATGGCGGGTTCCTGTACCAGGCGAACGAGATCGCCACCGCGATGCGCCACCAGCTGCCGGTGGTGGCGGTGGTGATGGACGACGCCGCGTTCGGCAATGTCCGGCGCATCCAGCAGCTTGCTTACGGCAACCGCGTCATCGCGAGCGACCTGACCAACCCGGATTTCGTGCGTTTCGCCGAGAGTTTCGGCGCGCGGGCCTGGCGCGCGGAGACGCCGGCGGCGCTGGAAACCGCATTGCGCCAGGCGCTGGACGCGCGCGCGCCGGGGTTGATCCATGTGCCGGTCGGCGCATTCCCCAGTCCGTGGGACATGATCGCGCTGCCGCGGGTGCGCGGGACCGGTGACGGCGCGCGCGCGCCCTGGCCGTGATCGGCGGCGCGGATCAGCCGATCCGCACCAGCCGCGTGCCCTCCCCGCGCAGCCACGGGATGGCGGTGGCGGCGTGCGGCGTGAGCTGATCGACCAGCGCCCAGAAGCGCGGGCCGTGATTCATGTGGCGCAGATGCGCGACTTCGTGCCCCGCGACGTAGTCCTGCACGAAGGCCGGGGCCAGGACCAGGCGCCATGAAAACGCGATCGCGCCGTTCGCCGCGCAACTGCCCCAGCGCGAGCGCGTGTCCTTCACCGTGATGCGGGTGGCGGCCACGCCGCAGCGCGCGGTTTTCTCGGCCACCAGAACGCGCAGCGCGCGCAACGCCTCGGCGCGCAGGAAATCGGCGACGCGGCGTGCCAGGAACTCGGGCCGTCCGCCCACCAGGATTTCCCCGCCTTCCGCGCGCGTGCCGCCACGCAACCCGGGGCAATGACGGATCGGGTGCGGCAGGCCGTGCAGCGGCACCGCGGCGCCATCGGCGAATGGGACTGCGTTGGGCAAGGCGGCGAGCCGATCGACGATCCAGTCCGCATGGGTCATCAGCAGCGCCACGCCGGCGTTGCGCCCGGCGCGGTTCGGCAAGGTCACGACCACCTGGCCGGCGCGATGATCGATGCGCAGGCTGACGCGGCGCGCGCGCGCGCTGCGCCGCCAGGCGACGCGCGTGGCGCCGCCGGGCAGCTGGACGGTTTCGTCGGGCGGCGTGTTCATCGGCGCGATCAACACGCTTGCACGACGAGTCGTCAACGGGAATCCGTGATCAGGTCATCGGCGCCGGTTGCGCGTCACGGAACCGGGTGTTGGATTCGGCCAGTTTGCGCAACAACGCCGAGGGTTCCCAGCGCCGGCCGAACTGCTTGTGCCAGGCCTCGATCTGTTGGTACACCGCGGTCACGCCGATCTGATCGGCCCAGAACATCAGGCCGCCGCGGTAGCGCGGGAAGCCGAAGCCGTGCAGCCACATCACGTCGATATCGGAGGCGCGATACGCCTTGCCTTCCTCCAGGATGCGGCAGGCCTCGTTGACCGAGGCGAACAGCAGCCGATGCAGGATTTCCTGATCGGTGAACGGGCGCGGTTGCACCCCAAGGCGCGCGGCGGTTTCGGCGATGATGCGCGCCACATCCGGGTCCGGGTGCGGGGTGCGATCGCCCTTCTCGTAACGATACCAGCCGGCGCCGGTCTTCTGGCCGTAGCGGCCGAGCTCCACCAGCCGGTCCGCGATCGGCAAGGTGCGATAGTTCGGGTCGGCCGCCGCGCGCCGGCGCCGCCCCGCGGCACCGATATCCAGCCCGGCCAGATCGCCCACCGCGAACGGGCCCATCGGGTAGCCGAAATCGACCATCACCTTGTCCACCTGCTCGGGCAGGCAGCCTTCTTCCAGCAGGATCACCATTTCGGAATTGAACGGAGCGCGCGAGCGGTTGGCGACGAACCCGTCGGTGTTGCCCGCCATCGCCGGGATTTTGCCGATCTTGCGACCCAGCGCCATCGCCGAGATCAGCGTCTCGGGCGAGGATTTCGCCCCGCGCACCACTTCGAACAGCTTCATCACATTGGCCGGGGAGAAGAAATGCGTCCCCGCCACGTCGCCCGGGCGGTTGGTTGCGCCCGCCAGCGCGTCGATATCCAGCGCCGAGGTGTTGGAGAAGATCAGCGCGCCGGATTTCATGGTCTGATCGAGCGCGCGGAACACCGGCAGCTTGACGTCCATCTCCTCGAACACCGCTTCGATCACCACGTCGGCGTCGGCGATGTCGGCGTAGCTGGAGACGGGGTGGATGCGCGCGAGGCGCGCGGCGGTTTCGGCGATGATGCGCGCCACATCCGGGTCCGGGTGCGGGGTGCGGTCGCCCTTCTCGTAACGATACCAGCCCGCGCCGGTCTTCTGGCCGTAGCGGCCGAGTTCCACCAGTTTATCCGCGATCGGCAGGGTGCGGTAGTTCGGGTTGGCAGCCGCGCGCCGGCGTCGCCCCGCCGCGCCGATATCGAGGCCGGCCAGGTCGCCGACCGCGAACGGGCCCATCGGATAGCCGAAATCGACCATCACCTTGTCCACCTGCTCGGGCAGACAGCCTTCTTCCAGCAGGATCACCATCTCGGAATTGAACGGGGCGCGCGAGCGGTTGGCGACGAAGCCGTCGGTGTTGCCCGCCATCGCCGGGATTTTGCCGATCTTGCGGCCCAGGGCCATCGCCGAGATCAGCGTCTCGGGCGAGGATTTCGCCCCGCGCACCACTTCGAACAGCTTCATCACATTCGCCGGGGAGAAGAAATGCGTCCCCGCCACGTCGCCCGGGCGGTTGGTTGCGCCCGCCAGTGCGTCGATATCGAGCGCCGAGGTGTTGGAGAAGATCAGCGCGCCGGATTTCATGGTCTGATCGAGCGCGCGGAACACCGGCTTCTTGACGTCCATCTCCTCGAACACCGCTTCGATCACCACGTCGGCGTCGGCGATGTCGGCGTAGCTGGCGACGGGGTGGATGCGGGCGAGCCGCGCGGTCATTTCGGCTTCCGCCAGGCTGCCGCGACGGACGGAGGTTGCGTAGTTGGCGCGGATGCGCTCCATGCCGCGGGTCAGGGCATCGGAAGTGGAA
>DAHWDR010000177.1:0-8505 GCA_027330745.1 Acetobacteraceae bacterium
GATGCCGCGTCTGGTTGTCGTCTCCAACCGCGTCGCCCCGATCACCGAAGGCGAACCGGCCGCCGGCGGCCTGGCCGTCGGCGTGCTGGACGCGCTGCGCGCCGAGGGCGGCGTGTGGTTCGGCTGGAGCGGCGAGGTCTCCAACGACACCGAACCGCTGCCGAACCCCGGCCGCGACGTCGGCAAGATCACGCTGCGCACCATCGACCTGTCGCGCCGGGACTACGACGAATTCTACCGCGGCTTCGCCAACGGCACGCTATGGCCGGTCCTGCACTACCAGATGGGCCTGGCGCGCTTCGACTGGACCGAGTTCGCCGGCTACCGCCGCGTCAACGCGCTGTTCGCCTGCTCCTTGGCTGCCGTGCTGCGCCCGGACGACCTGATCTGGGCGCATGACTACCACCTGCTGGGCCTGGCCGCGGCGCTACGCGAGGCCGGCGTCGCCAACCGACTGGGCTTGTTCCTGCACACCCCGTTCCCCGAACCCGGCGTGCTGATGACGATCCCGTCGCACGCGGAACTGATCCGCGATATGGCCGCGTTCGATCTGATCGGGTTCCAGACCGAACCCGACCGCACCGCCTTCACCGACTACATCCTGCGCGAGGCGGGCGGCTCCGCTCCCGCGCCCGGCGTGTTGGACGCCTTCGGCCACCGCTTGCGCACCGGCGTCTATCCGATCGGCGTGCACGCGGCCGAAGCCCGCGCCGAAGCCGAGCTGCCCGCCAACCGCCGCCAGGCGCTGCGGCTACGGGAGAACCTGCACGGCCGCGACCTGATCCTGAGCGTCGATCGGCTGGACTACGCCAAGGGCCTGCGCCAGCGCTTCGTCTCGTTCGAACGCTTCCTCGCCGACCATCCGGAACGCCACGGTGGCGTGATCTTCATGCAGATCGCGCCGCCGTCACGGTCCGATATCCAGACCTATCGCGAGATCCGCCGCGAGCTGGAAGCCGAATCGGGGCGCATCAACGGCCGCTTCGCCGATGTGGACTGGGTGCCGTTACGCTATCTGAACCGCAGCTTCCCGCGCCCCGCGCTGATGCCGCTTTATGCGGAAGCCCGCGTCGGCCTGGTCACGCCGCTGCGCGACGGGATGAACCTGGTGGCGAAGGAATATGTCGCCGCCCAGGACCCGGATGATCCCGGCGTGCTGGTGCTGTCGCAATTCGCCGGCGCGGCGCGCGAACTGACCGCGGCGCTGATCGTGAACCCGTATGACGAGGCGGGCATCGCCGCGGCGCTGGAACAGGCGCTGGCGATGTCGATCGAGGAACGGCGCGGCCGCCACGCAGCGATGCTGGACGTGCTGCGGACCAACAGCCTGGATGCGTGGCGGGATCGGTTCGTCGCGGATCTGGGGGGCTGAACACCGATCAACCGTAGAACGATCCGAAAGAAACCGGCATCCGCGACCGCCACCCGGACCGGCGCAGCTGAGACCGGTTCTGCTACCCCGCCGCTGCCGCCACCGCGGCATAAGCCGCCGCGCTCACCGCCGCGATCCAGAACGTCACCGGCCAGTTCGAGACATACGCCGCCGTCAGCCCGGCCCACGCCTCGGCCACCGCCAGCCCCGCCGCAAGCGCCACCCCCGACCCCACCCGCGCCGTCAGCCGCCGCGCCGTCGCCGCCGGCCCCACCAGCAGCGCAAACACCAGCAGCACGCCCACGATCTCGGCGCTTTCCGCGATCGCCACCGCGGCGATTGCCAGGAACAACACGCCCACCAGCCGCGGCTTCACCCCCCGCGCCGCCGCCAGTTCCGGCTGCAGGCTGGCCGCCAGCAACGGCCGCGCGATCACCGCCAGACCCGCCAGCGCCACGGCCCCGAGCAGCGCCATCTGCGTCAGCAATCCCGCCGATACCCCCAGGACGTTGCCAAACAGCAACGCCATCGCCTCGGACGCATAAGCGGTATAGAAATGCAGGAACAACAACCCCAGCCCCAGCGCGAATGCCAGCACCACGCCGATCGCCACGTCCCGTTCCGCCGCCCGCTCCCCCAGCGCCCCCATCGCCAGCCCGCCCAGCAGCGTGGCGCCCAGCAGTCCCCAGAACGGCGACAGCCCGACCAGCACCGCCCCGGTCGCCCCAGTGAAGCCGATATGGCCCAGCGCGTGGCCGGCGAAGCTCTGCGCGCGCAACACCAGAAACCATCCCACGGCCCCCGACACCACGCCCACCACCGCGCAGGCGAGGAAAGCGTGACGCATGAAATCATATTCAAGCATGGCGCGCCCCGGCATGGTCCGACCCGGCATGGCCCGCCCCGGCATGGCCCCCGGATGGCCCGTGCGCATGCTCGTGGCGATGCGCGCCGGCCTCCACATCCTGCCCGCCCGACATCACGAACAGCCGGCCGCCCACGGTCAGTACCTCGATTTCGCTGCCATATAGTTGCGACAGTACCGGACCCGTCACCACCTGCGCCACGGTCCCGATCGCGGCCTGGCCGGCGCCCAGATACAGCACCTGGTCCATCGCGCCGAGCAGCGGGTTCACTTCATGGGCCGAGAACAACACGGCAATCCCGGCATCGCGCTGCACCCGCCGCACCAATGCCACCAGCTCCGCCTGACGATGCGGGTCCAGGCTGATCAGCGGCTCGTCCAGCAGCAGCAGCCGCGGTTCTCCCAGCAACGCCTGCGCCAGCAGCAGCCGCTGGCGCTCCCCGCCCGAGAGCGCCTCGATCCGCCGCGCCGCCAGCGCCGTCGCGTCCACCAGCGCCAGCGCCCGGTCCACCGCCGCCCAGCCGGCGCGCCCCACCCAGAAGCGGCCATAGGCCGGCGCCCAGGCCGCCGCCACCACCTCCCGCCCCGACAATCCGGGCGGCACCGCGCTGCGCAGCTGCGGCATGTACCCGATCGCCGCATTGCCGCGCGAAGCCGCCCGCCCCAGCACCGTGACGGCGCCGGCGGCCGGCGCGATCAGCCCCAGCATCGCCTGCATCGCCGTGGTCTTGCCCGATCCGTTCGGTCCCAGTACGCCAACGAAGGCGCCGTCCGGGACCACGAACGACACGTCGCGCAACACGTCCCGCCCGCCGCGACGCAGCGTGACGTGCTCGAAACGCACCGCCTCGGTCATGGCGTGCGTGCCAGCAGCGCGGCCAGCGCGTCGAGTTCGCCCATCACCCAGGACTGATAGGTGGTGCCGGCCGGCTCGGTTTCGGTCACGCCCAGCACCGGCACGCCGGCGCTGCGGGCCCGGTGCAGCAGGCGTTGCGCGGCGGGATCGCTCGCCTGGCGGTTGTAGATCAGAACCCGCACCGCGTGGCGGTCGAGGTCGCGTTCCATCGCCGCGACATCGCGCGGCGACGGTTCGGTCCCGTTCATCACCGCGCGCTGGAACCCGTGATTGCGCATATCGAGGCCGAGCGCGCGGGCCAGGTAACCGAATACCGGTTCGGTCGCTGTCACCTTGGTGCCGGCATAGCGTGCGCGCAGCGCGGCGATACGCGCCGCGATCGGGCGCAGCGAGGCCAGAAACACCGCATCGCGCCGCCGATACCCGTCGCGATGCGCGGGATCCTGCGCGATCAGCGCCGCGGTCAGCGCGCGCGCGAAGGCGGGCATCGTTGCGGGTGCATACCACAGATGCGGGTTCGCCCCGGTGCGCGTGCCGATCAGCGCCGCGATCACGATCGCCACCCGCCCCGGCGCCGGGTTCGCGGCGATCAGGCGGGCCATCCATGGATCGTAGCCGGCGCCGTTCTCCACCACGATCCGGGCATGAGCGAGGGCACGGGCAACGCGCGGCGTTGCCTCGAACAGATGCGGGTCGGTATCCGGGTTGGACATGATCGCGCGCACGTCCACGGCCGGGCCGGCGATCTGGCGCGCGACGTCGGCGTACATGTTCTCGGCGGCGACAATACGCGGACGGGCGGCGGCCGGGCGGGCGAGCAGCAGCGCGCCAAGGGCAAGGATCGCGGCAAACAGGGCGCGCATGGGCAGGTCCGGGCAGAGCAGGAAATGTTATAGTATTCCAATTCAGACCGCCGCAAGCCCGCGCCCCCCCCGCGACGCGCGCGCGGTTCCGCGCCATGATCCCCCGAACCACCGCGCGGAGCGCTGCCATGCACGAACAAACCTTCGACCTGCCCACGCCGGACGGCGGCCCAACCGGGGGGATGGAGACGTTTGCCGTCCACCCCGACCGCCCCGGCCCCTGCCCGCCCGTGTTGCTGCTGATGGATGCCCCCGGGATCCGCGAGGAACTCCGCGATATGGCCCGCCGCCTTGCCACCGTCGGCTATTTCGTCCTGCTGCCCAATCTGTATTACCGCGCCGGCCGCGACAGCATGTTCTCGCCCGAGGTCCTGACCCATGGCAGCGCCGAGCACCAGCGGATGCGCGCGATCCGCACCCGGATGACCATCCCTCCGGTGCTGCGCGACATCGCCGCGATGCTGTCCTGGCTGGACACTCAGCCGGCGGCGAAGCCCGGCCCCGCCGGCGCCCATGGCTATTGCATGTCCGGCCCCTACGCGCTTGCTGCCGCGGCGCATTTCCCCGGCCGGATCGCCGCCGCGGCCAGTTTCTACGGCACGTGGCTGGTCAGCGACGCCGAATCCAGCCCCCATCTGAGCTTCGCCAAGGCCGCCGCCGAGCACTACATCGGCTGCGCCGAACACGACGATCTGGCGCCGCTGCCGATGGTCGAGGAACTGCGCGGGCATTTCACGCGCTCCGGCGCCGCCGGCGAGATCGAGCTTCATCCCGGCGTGCATCACGGCTTCGCCTTCCCCGGCCGCTGGTGCTACGACAAACCGGCCGCGGAACGCCACTGGGAACGGCTGATCGCACTGTATCGCCGGCGCCTGGGCTGACCGCGATGTCGTTGCGCTTTCATGTGAATCCCGCCCCCGGCCCGCCGGGCCTGGTGGTGCTGCCCGACGCCGGATACCGGCGCGCCCGCGCCGCCATTGCCGCCTGGCACGGCTACGCGCCCACGCCGCTGCGCGACCTGCCGCGCCTGGCGACTGCCACCGGCGTCGCCGTCGTGCGGATCAAGGACGAATCCGGCCGCTTCGGCCTCGGCAGCTTCAAGGCGCTGGGCGGGGCCTATGCGGTGGATCGCGCCGTGGCACAGCACGCGGGAGCCATCACCGTGACCTCCGCCACCGACGGCAACCACGGCCGCGCCGTGGCCTGGGGGGCGCGCCGCGCCGGCTGCCGCGCGGTGATCTTCATCCACGAAACCGTCAGCGCCGGCCGGGCCGAGGCCATCGCCGCGCTCGGCGCCGAGGTCCGCCGCGTCGCCGGCACCTATGACGACGCAGTCCGCGCCTGCGCCGCCACCGCGGCGACCGAGGGCTGGGTCGTGATCTCCGATACCTCCTGGCCCGGCTATACCGAAACCCCGCGCGCGATCATGCAGGGCTACCGCGTGATGGCCGCCGAGGCCGCCGTGCAATGGTCCGGCGCGCCACCCACGCATGTGTTCATCCAATGCGGCGTCGGCGGCGTGGGGGCGGCGATTGCCGTGCAGACCCGCGCCGATTTCACGCCCGCGCCGGCGGTGGTGGTGGTGGAACCGGAGACGGCGGCCTGCCTGCTGGCCTCGGCCGAAGCGGGGCGCGCGGTCGCGGCGGAGGGCGCGCTGGAGACCATCATGGCGGGCCTGGCCTGTGGCGAACCCAGCCTGCTCGCCTGGCAGGAGCTGGAACGGGCCGCGCGCGGCTTCGTCGCGATCCCGGATCGCGCGGCGGTGGCGGCGATGCGCGCGCTGGCGGCCGAAGGGCTGATCTCGGGCGAATCCGGCGCCGCCGGCGCGGCCGGCCTGATGGCGGCGGCGACGGAGCCGGCGGCGCGGGCGGCGCTGGAGCTGGGCGCGGATAGCCGCGTGCTGCTGTTCAGCACCGAGGGCGCCACCGATCCGGCGCTGTATGCGCAGCTGCTCGCGGATTGACCCTCACGACCCCGGGCGGCGTCAGCTCCCACCCAACAGCGGCAACATGGTGCGATGCGTGACGCCGAAGCCACCGGCGGCGGTGGCGAGCGAGCCCAGCGCCGCGGCACTGACCCGAAGCTCGGCCCGCGCGCCGCAATCCGCGCCCGCGCTGGTCGGGCCATGCCCGGCCCAGTGGACCAGATATCCGTCGAGCTCGGGCTGCGCCGCCGATTCCACGATCAGGCTGCCGCCGGCGCGACGCAGCAGCGTGGAATCCAGCCGGCATAGGGAGCCGCCATTCGGTCCCACCCGCGTCACCCGGAACCGCACCCGCGGCGCCAGTTCCGGGGCCGGCCCGGCGAAGCGGATGATATCGCCCACGCCCGGGCCCCAGGTGTTCGCCGCCATCGCCAGCCGCACCATGCCCACCATCGCCACGCCCAGGACCAGCACCAGGGCGAAGGCCCAGAGCGGGGTGGGTGCCGTCTCGTCATTCCGTCTCGTTCGCATTGTCCGTCTCGCGCAGGCCTGCTCCCGGCACAGGCGCGCGGGAATGCGGGCGGGGTGGCTAAGGATTGATGACCGGGCCGACGCTTGCGGACGACCCGGGGCGGTCACGCGCGACCCGAGCGCGGAGGGCCTGGACCTCCGCCCGGGTCGGCAGCGACGGCTGCGCTCCTGGACGAGATACAGATAGGGCGGCGGCAGCGGCCGCGAAACCCAGCGCGTCATCAATTCTGCCCCCGGCTGCGAGCATGGACGCAAGCGCGCCAAGAAACGCATCCCCCGCCCCGGTGGTGTCCACCGCGCTCACCGGCACCGGCGCGACCAGCCGCACCCCGGCCGCGTCCGCGTACACCGCCCCGGCCGCGCCCAGCGTGATCAGCGCCGCGCGGGCACCACGCGCGCGCAAGGCCAGCGCCGCGGTGGCCGGGTCGGCGATCGGGTGGCCCAACAGCACGGCGGCCTCGGTCTGGTTCGGCGCGATCAGGTCGATCGCCGGCCACAGAACGGCGGGAACCGGCGCGGCGGGGGCGGGATTCAGCAGCACGAACCAGCCCGCGTCGTGCCCAGCGGCAATGGCGTGGGCCACGGAGGCCGGCGGAATCTCGTGCTGCAGCAGTAGGATTCCCGGCTCCGGCTGCGCGGCCAGCGCGCGGTCGATCAGCGCCGCATCCACCGCCAGATTCGCGCCCGGCACCACCACGATGGCGTTGGCGCCGGCATCGTCCACCGCGATCAGCGCCGTGCCGGACGGGCCGGGAACGGTCGCGATATGGGTGGTGTCCACAAAAGCGGCGTCCAGCCCGGCGCGCAGTGCGAGCCCGAACGCATCGGTGCCCACGGCGCCGGCCATCGCCACCCGCCCACCCAAGCGCGTCGCCGCCACTTCTCCCGCGCGGGCCGCCGCAACTCCTCCCGCGCGGGCCGCCGCGACCGCCTGGTTCGCACCCTTGCCGCCGGGCAGAGTCGCAAAGCCGTGCCCGGCCACGGTCTCGCCCGGCGCGGGCAGCCGGGCACAGCGGACCACCAGGTCCATGTTCAGGCTGCCGATCACCAGGATCGGACGCGCGTTCACAGCGCGGCCAGGAACGCGATCATCGCGGCGTTGACCTCGGCCGGGCGTTCCTGCTGGGTCCAGTGGCCGCAGCCGGGCAGGATCAGGGTCTCGCGCAGGCCCGGCACCCAGCGCGGCAACGCCGCCAGGGTTTCGTCCATGCCGCGGAAATGCTTCACCGGATCGCGGTCGCCCACGACGTATAATGCGGGAACCTCGATCCGCCGGTCGGCGAACGCGGCCAGCAGCTCCCAGTTGCGATCGATATTGCGATACCAGTTCAATCCGCCGGCGAAACCCGAGGCCGCGAAAGACGCGGCATAGGAATCAAGATCGGCCGCGGTGAGCCAGGTCGGCAGCCGCGGGGCAGCGTCCATGCGGGTCAGGAACCCGCCGGTGCGGGGCACCATGGCAAAACCGCCCGCCGCGCCGCCGCTGCCCTCACCGGACGCGGCCCAGAGCAGCCGATGCAGGCTCGCACGGGGGTCCCGGCCCAGCTCCGCCTCGGCCACGCCCGGGGTCTGGAAATACAGCTGGTAGAACAGCGCGTCCGCGTCCTGCGGCATCCGCGACGTCGGCTGCGATGTGATACGGGGCCGGAACGGAACGCTGAGACCGATCACGGCGCGGAACCGATCGGGGCGCAGCAACGCGGCGTGCCAGGCGACCGGCGCGCCCCAATCGTGCCCGGCGATCACGGCGTCCGGAAGGTCCAGCGCGTCCAGAATCCCCACCATGTCGCCGACCAGATGCAGCAGCGTGTACGCGTCGATCGGCTCCGGTCGGTCGGTGCCGCCGTAGCCGCGCATGTCCGGGGCGATGGCGCGGTAGCCCGCCTCGGCCAGCGCGCGCAGCTGGTGGCGCCAGGAATAGGCCGTCTCGGGAAAGCCGTGGCAGAGCAGAACCGCCGGGCCGGCGCCTTGCTCGGTAAGGCGGATGCGGATGCCGTTGGCGGTGACGATGCGGGTGCGTGCCGGGTTCATCGCGTCGGTTCCTGATGCTGATCCAGCCTATGGGGTTCGCGCAGGGGGCGAAACCCCGGCGGC